>NZ_DATIND010000026.1 GCF_035474595.1 Longimicrobium sp. | reverse complement strand
GCGTCTCGATGTTCACGTAGCTGAACATCACCCGCTGCTCTGGTTCGCGTCCGCGCATCCATGCTCCCGGCCGAAGGTTACGGCAATTTACAGCCGTGCCGCTTCGACCGAAAGTGTACATTGCGATTTTTAGCAGCCTGTTAGAGCGCTCGCCCTCTCCCGTTCCGGGCGAGGGGGCGTCCCAAGCATCGGCGCGGCCTGCGGAACTCGGTGCACGCGAATGGTTCGATGTGACGGGTGCCGGACCTCACGAACTCTAGCCAGGCGGGCAAGATGCAGCCTTTCAGCGCAGATCCCGTCAAGCTACCTCTCCCGGTACGGGAGAGGTGGACGGCCTCGGCCGGCCGGAGAGGGCGCGGCGCGTCGGGCGCGCATCGTCGCCCGTCCCGCATCCCGCATTTCCGCACTGCGAACCATCACTCCGCGATCCGCTCCACCCACCGCGCCGCCAGCGCCTCCAGGTCTGGGTGGATGCGGCCGTTGCTGGCGAGGATGCGGCCGGTGGCGAGAGGCGGCTCGGCATCGCCCGGCCAGCCGGTGATGCGGCCGCCGGCTTCGGTGACCAGCAGGATCCCCGCGGCCACGTCCCACGGCGCCAGGCCGACCTCGAAGAAGCCGTCGACTCTCCCCGCCGCCGTGAACGCGAGATCGAGCGCCGCGCTCCCTGCGCGCCGGACGTCGTGCGTGCTCCGCACCGCGTCGGCGACCAGGAGCATGTAGGCATCCAGATCCCCCTTCCCCTGCTTGAAGGGAAAGCCCGTCGCCAGCAGCGAGCGGCCGAACTCGCCGACCTCGCTCACCGTCATCCGCTCGCCGTTCACGAACGCGCCGCCGCCGCGGACGGCGTGGAAGGTCTCGCCCAGCAGCGGCGCGGCGACCACGCCCACGGCGGGGCCCTCGTCGTCCACCAGCGCGATGCTGACGGCCACGAAGGGGTGCCCGTGCACGAAGTTGGTGGTGCCGTCCACCGGATCGACGATCCACCGTCTCCCCTGGGTGACGGCCGCGGAGGCGGTTTCCTCGCCCACCACCGCGTCGCCGGGGAAGCGGGCGCGGATGTGCTGCACGATCAGGCGCTCGGCCGCTTCGTCCACCTCGGTGACCAGATCGGCGCGCCCCTTCTCGCGAACGTGGTCCGCTCCGGTGCGCGCCGAGATGAGCGCGCCGGCCGCGGCGGCGGCGCCTTGCGCGAGGGCGAGCTCAGCGGCGAACGGCACGGCGCCGGTCACGGAACTTGCTGTGGGAGAGGAACTTTGATGCGGCATTCGCGGTACGCCGTGGCCGGTCCGGCGGCGCGCGCCCGCGTGGCCGCGCCTGCGATGGGCGCTGACGATGCGCCCCCGCGGCGGGCGGCGCAATATGGCGGGAATCCGGGAGCATCCCTAGATTCCACGCTTTCCGCGTCGGCACCCCGCTCGCTCCGCGCGCTTCCCGCCTTCCGGCCGGGAACGCGCCACACGCTTTCACCCGGCCAGGACGCCGTTCGGCACCGGCCCACACCCCACTAGCCCCGAGCGCCCATGTCCGCCACCCTGCAACGCCCGCGAGTTCCCGCGCCGCCTTCGGAAGACCGCTCGTTCTTCGGCCACCCGCGCGGCCTCTCCACGCTCTTCTTCACGGAGATGTGGGAGCGCTTCTCGTACTACGGGCTGCGCCCGCTGCTGGTGCTGTTCATGGCCGCCGCGCTGGCCGAGGGCGGCTTCGGGTTCGACCGCGGGCAGGCGTCGGCCATCGTGGGCATCTACGGCGCCTGCGTGTACCTGGCGTCGCTCCCCGGCGGGTGGATCGCCGACCGGCTGCTGGGCCTCCGGCGCGCCATCTTCACCGGCGCGGTGCTCATCACCTCGGGGCACCTGTCCATCGGGCTTTCCGGCTTCGCGGGGCAGGGCAAGGCGGGGAAGGCGTTCTTCTTCCTGGGGCTGATCCTGATCGTGTTCGGCACCGGCCTGCTGAAGCCCAACATCTCGGCCATCGTGGGCGACCTGTACCCCGAGGGCGGCGCCCGGCGCGACGCGGGCTTCTCCATCTTCTACATGGGGATCAACGCCGGCGCCTTCTTCGGGCAGCTCATCACCGGCTTCCTGGGCGAGCAGGTGGGGTGGCACCTGGGCTTCGGGGCGGCGGGCGTGGGGATGTTCTTCGGGCTGATGTGGTTCGCGCTGCGGCAGCGCGCCACCCTCGGCGACATCGGCACGGCGCCCTCGCGGCACCCCGACCCCGCGGTGCAGGCGCGGCAGGAGAACACGGTGAAGCTGGTGGTGGGCGTGGGCGTGGGGCTGATCGCGCTGGTGTTCGCGCTGGGGATCACCGGCGTGTTCATCCCCGACCCGCAGACGATCGGCAAGTACATGGCGTACGTGCTGGTGGGGCTGGCGCTGGCGTTCTTCGCCTACGTGTTCGCCATGGGCGGGCTGGACGGCGCGGAGAAGCGGCGCGTGGGGGTGATCGTGGTGCTCTTCCTCTTCGCCGCCATCTTCTGGAGCGCGTTCGAGCAGGCGCCCACCTCGCTGAACCTGTTCGCCAAGGACTTCACGCAGCGCCAGCTGGGCTCGTTCGAGGTGCCCGCCACCTGGTTCCAGTCCATCAACTCGCTGTTCATCATCCTGCTGGCGCCGGTGTTCGCGTGGCTGTGGGTGAGCATGGGGCGCCGCGGCGCCGACCTGTCCAGCCCCGCCAAGTTCGCGCTGGGGCTGTTCTTCGCGGGGCTGGGCTTCGCGCTGATGATCCCCGCGGCGAAGGCCGTGGTGTCGAGCAACGGGTCGCTGAAGGTTTCGGCCATGTGGCTGGTGGGGAGCTACTTCTTCCAGACGGTGGGCGAGCTCTGCCTGAGCCCGGTGGGCCTGTCGTCGATGACCAAGCTGGCGCCGCGCAAGTACGCGGGGCAGATGATGGGGATCTGGTTCCTGGCCAGCGCGGTGGGCAACCTGATCGGCGGGCTGGTGGGCGGGAACGTGGACCCCGAGAAGCTCGAGGCCATGCCGGGGCTCTTCACCGGGACCACCGCCGGGCTGTTCGGCGCCGCGGTGATCCTGGCGCTGCTGATCGTGCCGATCCGGCGGATGATGGCCGACGTGCCGCACACCGGGGAGCGCGCGGCGCACTGACCTTTTCGCCGCGCCGAGGGGTACTGCGGGGGCGCGCCACGGTGGCGCGCCCCTGCTGCGTTCACGGCACACAACCCGCATACCGCAGATGGATATGCGTGAAAACGACGACATGCCCGGGACCCACGACCCAGCCGAGGGTCACATGACCGACGACGAGATCGCCGAGCAGCTGAAGGGCCGCGCGCTCGAGGAGGAATACGTGCGCGAGCTGCTGGCCAGCCTGGGGTACGACCCCTCCGACGGGCTGACCGAGGCCGCCGTGCACGCCCTCGACACCGCCAGCATGGACCAGCGCCGCAGGGCCGCCATCCGCACGCTCCGCTTGGGCAGCTGATCGCAAAAGAATCTCACAAAGAGACATAGAGGACCGAAGATACGGAGGGCATTCGCGCCAGCCCTCGCCGTGTCTCCGGTCCTCTGTGTCTCTGTGTGATTTTGTACGGGATTCAGCCCATCGCGAGGAGCTTGCAGGCGAGGAGGACGACGACGCTGGCGATCGAGCTGCCGGTCGGCATGTCATCTCACTTTCGCACTCTCGATCCTATCGCAGGCACCGCGTCCAGCCATCCGCGCAGATCCGCAGCAGCCGCGCGGTCCCCACCGTTCTCAACCGATCGATCAGAGATGGAGATGAGCATCCACCGGCGCGCCCCGACGATGTGTGTCTCTGGAAAAAATCCGCGATACTCATCGTATGCCGAGCCCTCCACGGCTCGTGGTCGCACTCTCGCACTCTCGCACTTTCGCACTCTCGCACTTTCGCACCCTCTGTCACGGCTGCGAAACCAGCCACTCCTGCGCCTCCGCGTGGCTGGTGAACGCCTTCATGTTCTTGCGGCGCGAGAGGGCCTGGGTGGCGCGGAAGGCGGTCAGGTACACGCCCGTAAGCCCCACCACGATCGCGCTCCACTTCACGAACGGCGCGTTGTGCTTCACCAGCTCCTGCATGGCCTTCACCCCGCCGGGCGTGATGTGCGCCCCGCGCACGTCCGTCATGGTCAGCACCGTGCCGGGCTGCTCGGCCGAGATGCGGGCCTTGCTCTTCTCGATCTCGCCCCGGAGCTGGTCCATGTCCTTTCCCAGCCCGGTGTAGTCCAGCACCAGGATGCGCTTGCCCCCGTGCTCGATGAAGCGGCTGCGTTCCATGTGCATCCCCCGCGATGAAGGGTTCGCCCGATGTGCTGCCGGTGGGCTAGATAGACGGAGTAGGCGCCCACGATAGCACGTCATGCGCCTTCGCGCATCACCCTCCTCACAGGAACGTCCACATACGGCCACGTTGGGCGCTTCTGCCCGGACGCAGGCCGTTTATGGCGGCGCGAGGAGGTGGAGATTGGGATAGATGGAGGGGATGCGAACAGCAGGCTACACGGCCGACACCCGCGCGCGGGCCGCCTGAATCGTGTCGTGTACGGCGGCGATCCATTCCGCGGGGAAGCGCGACGGGTCCGTGGCCCACGACTCGAGCTGCGGCACCGCCTGCGAGATCCCCGCGGCCTCGTCGGCCACGGCGGAGACGAGGAGGGGGCCCATGTTGGGGAGGCGCGCGGTCCACTCGGCTCCGGCGCGCGCGCGGAAGTCCGCCGCCAGCGCCAGGAAGTCCTGCTCGCGGATCTGCGCGCGGCGCTGGTTGCGGAGCATCCCGGCGGCGTTCAGCAGGCGCCCGTACTGCTCGCGGTTCTCGGGGACGGCAGCGGCCAGCTCCTCGTGCAGGAACTCCAGGTGGCGCTCCAGCAGCCACTGCGGCATCCCGCGCGACGCCAGCAGCTCGCCCAGCCAGCGCACCTCGGCGTTCACCTGCGGCTGCTCCTTCAGCGCGATCAGCGACAGCCACGCGCTGTCGCTGTGCCCGAAGCGCCGCCCGCGGTCGCCGAAGCGCGCCTGGTAGTACGGGAACTCGCGCCACGAGCGGTCGCCCGCCGCCACCGAAGCCGCCACCTCGCGCGGGTCGGTGGTCACCGGGTGGCTCCCCGCGTCGGGGTTGATCAGAGCTGCGCCGATCTCAGGCATCGACAGAATTTCTCGTGTCCACGTGCAGCGCGCGCGGGTGCGACGCGCGCCAGACCCACATCATCAGCACAATCTGCATCGGCAGGCGCAGCAGCAACAGCGCCTGCGCCCACCCCGATTGATGCGCCGCCCGCGCGTTCATCCACATCTGCGCGTTCGCCGGCCACACCGCGAGGAGCAGGAGGACGAGTCCAATCCCCGCCCATCTCCGCACCTGCGGGACGAGGAGGCCGAGCCCGCCTGCGATCTCGCACGCGCCGCTGACGAAGACGAGCCCGCGGTGCCACGGCAGCCACGCCGGCATGATCCGCACGTAGGAATCGGGGATGACGAAGTGCATCGTCCCCGCGAACGCGAACAGCGCCGCGAGGACGATGCGGGACGCGGGCGATGCCGCCCTCGCCGCGATGCGACTCGGATGCTGCGTCGTCGGCGCGGTGGGAGTCATCGGGGATAGGCTCAGGTGTGGTCGTGCCCGCCGTCCGCCGCGCCGCATGGCATGCAGTGGTACGGGCCCGGCGCCGGGCCGCCACAAGGGCTCCCGCACATTCAGGCGCTTCCAATAAATATCGCGCTTACATCCACTTGCGCTGATGTATCCGCGGCAAATTGTATGTATATTCCTTCGCTTTGTCAGCCTGTGACATATCGCTCCCGACAAAACGGGCTGCGGTGCTTTTTCTTTCAGCCCTACACACGCGACAATATCCACGTGAGGCAAGCACATCATCCTCAGGGAACCACTTCCGCCCACAGTTTCGGCATTTAGGACGCTGTACTCGCATGGCGCACTCCTTCACTATGAGGTAAGGAATTTCCGCAAACCGGAAGACGCCTCCTTTGCGGCAACAGCACCGGCTGAGCTATCGAGAGTACGCGCCCGTCCACTGCCCCCTAGTGGGTAACTTGTCGCCGTCCATTGGTGCTGCCGGTTTGACAATACCGATCGGACAACTTCAATCCTGCGAGAGTTCTTCTCGCGAATCCATGTCGTCGTACCAGGTGTGTACATGCATGTCCAACTCGGCTCAACCGGTAGGGCGGCTAATGCCTGTAGAACCTGATGTGCACTTTGGTAGCGTGATTCTTCATTATCGTGCAAACACTTTCGGATGAACCGCTGCCACTCTGCCGGGATGTGTTCCAGCCATGCGAGCGACGCGGCAAACCGTCCTTTCGCGATGTCATACCGAGGAGGCTCAACCTTCGACAGATAGAACAGTTCTCCGTGGAGCATCCGGAAGGCTGTCATTCCCAAAGCCCAAATGTCGCTGCGCACACTAGTGAGGCCGGTGTGCCACACCTCATATGCCAGATGATCATTGTAACCCGCAGCCGATGCGTAGCCGAGAACGAGTTCGTCCGTAACCAACCCGAAGTCTCCGAGTTTACCACGGCCGTCGGGACCGATGAGGATATTTGCGGGCTTAATATCCCGATGCAGCATGTCTCGGGCGTGAATACATTGCAGCCCTAAAGCAGCGTCAGTTATAAGGTCACGCACCACTCCTAACGGTTGAGGTCCAACTTCATACAGGCTCTGAAGGGACCCGCCAGGGCATAGTTCGAGAATCAGGTAAACACGATCAGCTAACGCGTCGTGAACGACGTCTAACACGCGTACAACGCGGTTATCTTCAGCCGACTTCAGGTGCTGTCCTTCAGCAAGTAGACCGTCCCGACGTGCCGCCCACTGCGTGTCATCCTCAGTTGGAGCCCGTGACATCACCTTGACCGCGACGGTACCGTGAAGCGGATGCTGTGCGCGAAATACCGCACCGAAAAATCCCTTACCAAGTTGGTGCTCGAGGTGAAGGGAAGAGACTGTAACCGTCGGCATTCTCGTCCTAACCTTTCGCGGCCAAAAGCAAAAATGCGGCTTCCCGGCGCGTCTTCAAGACGTCTCCGGAAACAGCGGTGTCCCAGAAGGAGTTATCCCCTACGTACTCGTCCGCATTTCGCTCGCCAAATGTTCTACTAACAACAGCCTTTTGAATCAGCTGAACAGTCGCGCCACCCGTCTTGCTTGCGACAGCTACTACACCTCGGAGTTCCGCTGAACCGAGGTGTTTGACAGTAACGGTTCTTCCTGCCGCGCTCGCCTTAAGTACAACCTCCGCAATGTGCTCTTCACGTACAAAATTCACAACGCGGTCATACATCACCGCAAGAGCGTCAACGCGGTCGCCTGCCTGCAACGACCATGTAAACTGTCCCTGCACCGCGGGGGGAGTAATATCAAAGTCCAGCACCACTCCGACGACATTTTCGCCTGTGACGACCAAGCCGAGCTTATGGTTCGACATTCTCACGCCTCCGTGGGGAAGGATGATAAGCGGTTTTTCTTCGGGTGTCGAGGTTATGGCTGGCTTCACTCCGCCATCGCCAGCAGCTCGGCGGTGTGGAGCGACTTGCGGCCGCCGCAGAAGTCGGCGATCTGGTGGCGGCAGCTGAAGCCGGGGGCAACGACCAGGTCGTCCGCCGCGGCATCGCGCACGGCGGGGAAGAGGACGCGCTCGCCGCATGCCTTCGACACGTCGTAGTGCCCCTTCTCGTAGCCGAACGAGCCGGCCATCCCGCAGCACCCCGAATCCAGCACCTTGAACTCCAGCCCCTCGACCCGCGACAGGACCTCCGTCGTGGGCCCCATCCCCACCAGCGCCTTCTGGTGGCAGTGGCCGTGGACGATGGCGCGGCGCTCCAGCCGGCCGGGGCGCCAGTCGGCGAGCGAGGCCAGGAACTCCTCGAAGGTCACCGCCGCGGCGGCCAGCTTCAGCGCGCGGTCGTCGCGCACCAGGTCCGGCAGCTCGTCGCGCAGGGTGAGGATGCAGCTGGGCTCCACGCCCACGATCCACGCGCCGCGCTCCACCTCGGGCATCAGCGTCTCCAGCAGCTCCGTCTGCCGCTCGCGCGCGTGCTCCAGCAGCCCTTTCGACACCGCCGCGCGGCCGCAGCACACCTGCGTCTTCGGCAGGCGCACCTCGTAGCCCGCGCGCTCGATCACCTGGGCCGCGGCGTGCAGCGGGCCGGGCTGGAAGAAGTTGTGGAAGGTGTCGTCGAACAGGATCACCGTCGCCCGGCCGCCGATGGCCGAGCGCGGGCGGCGCGAGAACTCCGCGCGGAACGGCTTCCTCGCCAGCGCGGGCATCTCCCGCCGCGGGTCCATCCCCGCCGCGCGCTTGATGACGCCCGACATCACGCGCTGCCCCAGGTTCGCGATCCCCGGCATCTTCCCCCCCAGCCGCGCGAAGTCGTGCACGCGGCCGAAGAAGAGCGCCTCGCGGCCCGTGCCGTGCTCGCGGTGGTGCTGGGCCAGGAACTCGGCCTTGTAGCGCGCCATGTCCACGCCCACGGGGCACTCCGTCTTGCACGCCTTGCACGCGAGACAGAGGTCCAGCGCCTCCAGCACCTCGTGGCTCCGCATTCCCGGCAGCGAGCCGCGCATGGCCTCGCGCAGCGAGTTGGCGCGGCCGCGGGTGCTGTGCATCTCCTCCTGCGTCACCATGTACGACGGGCACATCGTCCCCGCGTCCAGCTTGCGGCAGACGGCCATCCCGTTGCACTTCTCCACCGCCACGTCCCAGCCGCCCTCGGCGTAGCGGAAGAAGGTCTCGGGCGGGGTGACGGAGTAGTCCGGCCCGAAGCGCAGGTTGTCGCTCATCCGCTGGTAGGGCGGGGCGATCTTCCCGCCGGGGTTCATCCGCCCCTCGGGGTCGAACACGGCCTTCACCTGCCGGTGCAGCTCGATGATCTCCGGTCCGAACATCATCGGCAGGAACTCGCTGCGCGAAAGCCCGTCGCCGTGCTCGCCGCTCAGCGAGCCGCCGAAGTCCACCACCAGCTCGGCGATCTCGTGGGCGATTCGCTGCATCCGCTCGCGGTCCTCGCCGCGCTTCACGTTCAGGTCCACCCGCACGTGCAGGCACCCCTGCCCGGCGTGGCCGAAGAAGCCCGTCGTGGTCCCGTTCCGCTGCACGATCTCCTCGAAGCGGCGCATGTACGCGCCCAGCTTCTCCGGCGGGCAGCCGGTGTCCTCCACGAACTCCTGCGGCTTGATGTCCTTGGACGGAGTGGTCAGATAGAGGAGCCCCGTGGCCGCCTGCCGCAGCGCCCACGCCGCGTTCTGCTCGCGCTCGCTGAGGTAGACGCCCGCCGCGGGATTGCCGGGGAGCCGCGGCGCCCGCGCGGCGAAGTCCTCGGCCATCCCCCGCACCTCGTCCGCCGATTCGCCGCTGAACTCGCAGAACAGCACGCCCAGCGCGTCCGGCGACGCCATCGCCGCGGTGGGGCGGAACTCGAAGATCTCGCGCGCGCCCTGCAGCACGCGGCTGTCCACGATCTCCAGCGCCGACAGCCCGCGCTCGGGAAGGATGCCGGGAACGGCGTCGAACGAGGTGAAGCGCTCGCGGAAGGAAAGGAGCACCAGCCCGCGGGCGGGGGGGATGGGGACCAGCCCCAGCTCCGCCTCCACCACCGTCGCCAGCGTCCCTTCCGAGCCCACGATGAGCCGCGCGAGGTTCAACTCCTCGTCCTCCAGCATCGCGTCGAAGTTGTAGCCCGAAACGCGGCGGGGGATCTTCGGGAAGCGCCGCTCGATCTCCGCGCGGTGCGGCTCCAGCAGCGCCATCACCGCGCGCGCCAGCTGCCCCTCCGCGCCGGGAGCGCCCGCCAGGGCGTCGCGCCGCATCCCGCTGAAGTGCGCGCAGCGGGCGTCGGCCAGCACGCAGTCCAGCGAATGGACGTGGTCGCCCGTCTTCCCGTAGACGAGCGAGCGGGCGCCGCACGAGTTGTTGCCGATCATCCCGCCCAGCGCGCACTGGCGGATCGTGGCCGGGTCGGGGCCGAAGTGCAGTCCGTAAGGCGCCAGCGCGCGGTTGAAGCGGTCCAGCCGCAGCCCCGGCTGCACCTTCGCGCGGCGGGCGTCCGGGTCAATAGCAAGGACCCGGTTCATGTACTTGGTGAAGTCCAGCACCAGCGCGGCGCCCACCGTCTGTCCGGCCAGCGCCGTCCCCCCGCCGCGGGGAAGGACGGGGACGGCGTGCTCGGCCGCGAGCCGCACCGCCGCCTCCACGTCGCCCGCGTCTTTGGGGACCACCACGCCCACGGGGAGGAACTGGTAGAGCGAGGCGTCGGTGCTGTAGAGCAGGCGGGAATGCGCGTCGAAGCGCACCTCGCCCTTCACGCGCTCGCGCAGCGCGCGCTCCAGGCGCGCGGCGCGGGGATCCGGCTGGACGACGGGGAGCATGGGCGCGGGGTGCGGGTACGGCGCGGCGGCGCGCGAAAGTTCGTGCGTTCCGCGCGCGCGGCGGCTAGATTCGGATGACCGCCGGCGCCGGCGAGGTGACGCGGCGGCGGCCGGGCCCGTCAACATACGAGACCCCGGGCGGGCGGCAATTCCCGCGCCCCGCCCCCGCGCTCCGGACCCGCCACCGCGGGGAACCTGTGCGCCCGCGGGTGTAAGAGGGGAAAGCGGGCCGGAAACCCACCCGGCCGTTTCCGCCAAGTCGTTACTCTTTCTGGAGATCCACGCGCATGCACGTCTACATCCGCGAAGAGCCGGTCGCGCTCGAGATGCGTGAGGTGGACGCCGAGGGGCTGGTTCCCTCGGAATCCGAGCTGGTTCCGATGGCGTTCTTCGTCGGCGGAAACCCGCGCCCGTCGTTCCGCGCCATGCTCCCCTCGGACACGCTGAACCTGCTCCGCCAGACGCTGCGCGAGCCGGTGCATCTGGGCCTCCTGGCCGAGGAGCCCGAGGATCCGGACGGCGAGGTGAAGGCGATGGTGGGGATCTCCATTCCCGTGCACTCGCTCCCCGACGGGATGGTGCCCGAGGAGATGGAGGAGGAGGACGACGACAGCGAGCCGTGGAAGTCCAGCGCCAACTACGACGGCTGGCGCGACGACGGCGGCGCGGACGACGGCGGCGATCCCGAGCGCACGGTGCTGCTGGCCTTCGCGCCGCTGGTCCGGGTGATCCGCCGCAAGCCCGCCGACTTCGGCGAGGAGCTGGTGGACCTGCTGGAGAGCGCCATCTCCGGCGCCACCAAGCCCTCGCTCGAGGCCCGCGTGGACCGCATGCTGGGGCTCTGAGCCGAAGCATCTGGACGACGGACGATTGAAGACGCCCCTGCCGGGATGCCGGCGGGGGCGTCCCTTCGTTTGTGCCAAAGCTGTACGTGAGGTTCAGCACCTTCCGCCGCAATCTCAGGGCGGCCGATGAGCAGGTCCGCGAAGGGCCTCTGGCCTGGACGAAATCGGCGCGCCGGTGACACCTGAGGAGCGTTCTCGCGTCCAGTAATTCCAACCTTTCAGGACACCCTTGACGAGCGTTCGCTCCGTGTGCAGCTTTCATCGCGAGTGCACGGGATGAGCACCTTCGGAGAGGGGGATCACGATGATCGCGCGTTCGAGTCTTCTCGGCAGGGCGTTCGTTCGCGGGATGGCGCAGGCGGTGGATCTCACCGGCTCGATCGGCTCGCGGCGGCTGCGGCGGATGGTCGTCCGGAGCGACCGCGCGGCGCTCCTCGCCGACTGGGCCGCGGTCTCCCGCGACCTGCGCGTGGCCGTGCAGCGGTACGCCGCCGGCCATGGCTCCTGACGGAGCCGCGCCGCAACTTCCTTCCGCTCTGCCCTCTCCTCTCCCCGCGCAGAGGGGGAGCGCCGATCTGCTGGCGTTCCCAACGGGTCTTCTCGTTACGGCGGAGTGCGTGCAGGGGCCGCTACCCAGCGCGGCGGAGCTCGCCCGTTACAAGGAGGTGGATCCGCGCGCGCCGCAGGTCATCCTCGCGCAGTTCCGTGCGGAGGGGCTGCACCGGCGGCGGCTGGAAGCGGAGATCGTTCGCGGCGAGAACGGGCGCGCCAGCCGGGGCCAAGTTTTCGCCCTGCTGATTCTGCTGGTGGGGCTGCTCGCGGGTGTGTTCCTCGTCCGCACGGGCCACGACACGGCCGGGACGCTGATCGCCGGCGGAAACCTGCTGGGGATGGGGGCGATCTTCCTGCGCGAGACGCGGCCGGAGCCAACGGGCGGGGGAAAAGATTGAGCAAGAGGTGAGCAGAATTCGGGCTGTCCGGCGAAAAAACCGGCAGGCGCGCTGTGCGGCCGTCCCTGATGGGGCGGCCGTTTTTCGTTCCGGCCGCCGGACATGAGAGAGATCGCCTGATCGTCTTTCCTCCGTTCCCTTCGTGTGATTCAAAAGGAGAATGGACTCACACGGAGGGAACGGAGGAAACGGAGGGAGGCTTCCGCACTCTCCGTGCTTCTTGCGCGCGGTGGCGGATTTTTGCGCCAGCGGTCATTACATTGCACCGCCGGTGGCGCCATGCGGGCGATCAGGGTTTCCAGGCGACAGGAGCGAGCGCGATGTGCGGGCGATTCGGGCAGAAGGCGAGCAGCGCGGAGCTGGCGGCGGCGTTCGAGGCGGCGTGGCGGTGCGAGGAGCCGGAGCTGCCGCGCTTCAACATCGCGCCCACGCAGCACGCGCCGGTGCTGCTGAGCGACGCCGGCCGCCGCGTGCTCGACGTCTTCCGCTGGGGGCTGATTCCGTCGTGGGCCAGGGACGCGGCCATCGGCAACAAGATGATCAACGCGCGCGCCGAGGGCGTGGCCGAGAAGCCCGCCTACCGCGCTGCCTTCCAGCGCCGCCGCTGCCTGGTTCCCGCCAGCGGCTTCTACGAGTGGAAGAAGGCCACGGGCGGCAAGATCCCGCACTGGATCTACGCGGCGGACGGCGGGCCGCTCACCTTCGCCGGGCTGTGGGAGAGCTGGCGCCCGGTGAAGGACGCGGAGCCGGTGCTCACCTTCACCATCCTCACCACCACGCCCAGCGGCGACGTGAGCGGCATCCACGATCGCATGCCGGTGATCGTATCTCCCGGGGACCGCGACGAGTGGCTCGATCCCGAGACGCCCGCGGCGGACGTGCTCGCGCTGCTGCGCTCCGCGCCGGACGGCACCCTGCGCATGCACGCCGTCTCCACTGCGGTGAACCGCCCGAGCTTCGACGGGCCGCAGCTAATCGAGCCGGAGGTGGAGATGCCCGCGGAGCCGGTCCAGCCGGAGCTGTTCGCGGGCGGGTGAGTGCTGGCGCGGTAACAAGGGTTGCGGTACGAAAGTTTCGGTCCGAGATTTTTCGGACCGAAACTTTCGTACTCGTACGCCGGTCGGAGCCCGACACAAATGCCCCGTAAGATTCCCGCTCCTCCGCGGAATCCATTCGAGATTGGTCTACTTGCTCGTGATGCTCATTTCGCTGATCGGGAAAAGGAGGTCGATCGAATTGTGCGCGCCCTGCGGGAACCCGGGTCGCGCCTCGTAGTGTTCGGAGATCGCAGGCTCGGTAAGTCGAGCGCTCTGGATCGCGCAGCGGCGCTAGCGCGCAAGGCAGGTTACAGGGTCGCGGTCGCAAGCTTTGCTACCGCGACTGGCCCCGCGGATGCCGCGCAGCAGCTGCTGAACGCGGTTCGGCAGGAGATCGGCAAACAGTGGCGCGAGACTGTCGAGCGCATCGCCGAGCGTCTTCAGGCCACCATGGAGCTGCGGCCCGGCTCGGCCCCTGGGTCGCCACCCACCGTGCGATTTGGGTTCGGGATGCGCGAGGGCGGCGACGAACGGCCGCGCTTGCTTTGGGAGGTGCTGGATGCCGTGAACGCGCAGTTGGAGGGCCAGAACATCACCCTGGGGATCGCGATCGACGAGTTCCAGCGGATTCATGAGTGGGGTGGCGAGGATGCTGAATGGGCCCTGAAGGCTGCTATGGAAACGCACCGAAGTCTCACCTACGTCCTTGCCGGATCCAAGCGGCATCTCATTGAAGCAATGCTCACGAGCAAGGGCCGCGCGTTGTGGAAGCAGGTCGACCACCTGCACTTTGGGCCGATCTCGGGAGACGTCCTCGCGGAGTGGATCACGAGCCGTGCGGCGCGGACCGGCCTCAAGATTCCGTTGACCGTGGCGGATCGGGTTGTTTCGCTTGCCTATCCGCGTACTCGCGACGTAGTGCAGCTGGCGCGGGTCGTGTGGGATGCTTCGGTGCAAACGGGTACCGCAGAGGAGGGGGCGGCGGAAGCGGCGCTGGACCGCCTGGTCCGCGAACAAGGCGCGCTGTATGACTCGCTCTGGAGAACGCTTCAGACGGTTGATCAACGGATCTTACGTGCCCTCGCGGCGGAGCCAGGACTTCCGATCACCCGCGCGGAAACCATGAGCCGGTTCAGACTGGGGGCGAAATCCACCGTTTCGAGCGCTCTGTCGCGGTTGGTGGAACGCGAAGTCATCGCTCGCTCGGAAGCGGGTTCATACACGTTCGATGACCCCTTCTTTCGCCGCTGGGTAGAGCTCAACGCATTAGCCGATCTCGGGTTGCCGCCGCCGCGCTCCCCGACCTGAGTTCACCTCCCCGCCTGCGAACGGCGGCCGCAAAGCCGGCGCAATCTTTTCCGCTGCGCGAACTTCGGTCATCTGTTCACCCGCATCTCCCACGGTCGGGTGGCGATGCAAGTGATTGCGCGGCATCTTCTTCCATCTCCCATGCCCTTGCGGCACGGGGATGGCGGTGGGCGGGGCGGACCGGGACAGATGCGGGCGCAATGAGCCGTCCATGTAGCGCGCACACGGACCGCCGAACGGGCGATTCCGCGGCGCGCGGGCCGTTTTCCTTGACGGGCGGGACGGGGGCGCCTTACCATTCTGCCGTCTCCCCGACGCATCACCTTGTACTGAACCCCGGCCGCTCCCTTTACGGAGCCGCCCGGGACGCCCGCGCGGGCACCGCGCCCGCCGCGCCACCACACCCCGACCCGTCTTCCGCACACTGCGAGGTCTCGTGAAGAAAGCCGCACTCGTCGCAGCCGCCACCCTGGCCGCCGCGGGCCCGCTGGCGGCGCAGCGCGACACCGTGCCGGAAGGGCGCGTGCACGTGGTCCGCCGCGGCGACACGCTGTGGGACCTGGCCCGGGAGTACATGTCGGACCCCTTCCTGTGGCCCGAGATCTTCCGGCTGAACACCGACGTGGTGCGCGACCCGCGCTGGATCTACCCCAACGAGCGGCTGGTGCTGCCCACGGGCGTGTCCGGGCGGGCGCAGGAGGGCGAGCACACCGTGTTCTACCGCGGCCCGCAGGACTCGCCGCGCGACCGGCTGACCATCCTTCCCGCCGGCTCGGCCGAATACCCGGTGGTGCGCACGGGCGACTACTACCGCGCCGCCTTCCTGGCGCGCGACAACGAGATCCGGCCGCTGGGGCGCGTGGCCGAGATCGTGTCGCCCACCGTGGTGCCGCTGGAGAGCCCGCCCACCATCCAGGTGTACGACAAGGTGTACGTGGCGGGCGAGGCCGGCGCCGCCTTCCGCATCGGCGACCGCATCCAGTTCGTGCGCCCCGCCCGCGAGCTGCGCCCGTACGGCCGCGTTTGGTCGCCCACCGGCGTGGGCACGGTGGCGAACGTGGACGGGAACGTGGCCACGGTGGTCGTGGTCCGCATGTACGACCCGGTCCGCCCCGGCGACCTGGTGGTGCCGATGGCGCCCTTCCCGGTGCGCGCGGGGGTGATGCCGGCGGCGTCGGCGGGGCTGCAGGGGCGCATCTTCGCCTTCGAGAAGGCGCACCCGGCGCAGGCCGTGGAGGAGATCGCCTTCCTGGACGTGGGCCGGCAGGCGGGGGTGAAGGAGGGCGACGAGTTCGAGGTGTTCCTCCCCCGCGAGCGCCGCGACTGGGGTACGCGCCCCGAGATCCCCGTCGCCCGGCTGCAGGTGGTGAAGGTGACGGACCAGACCGCCAGCGCTCGCATCACCAACATGCAGCAGCCGGCCATCGTGGTCGGCCAGCCGGTCCGGCGCGTGGCGGCGATGCCCTGAGAAAGTACGGAAGTACGAGAGTACGGTAGATGGAGAGGGGCGGCGGAGCACACGATGCTTCGCCGCCCCTCTCCACTTGTCCGGGCTCTGGAATCAGACAGCGCGCGGCCGGGCGACGAGGCGCCCCGCGATGCCGCCGATCGCGCCGCTGGGGATGCCGAACGCGGCCGCCGCGGCGATCGCGATCATCATCGAGCCCGTGACCACCAGCCGCCCGTCGCCGCCCAGCAGCCGGTCCACGCCTTCCATCGACGGCAGCGACAGCAGGAAGAGCGTGGGGATGGTGAGGGCGAGAAAGACGCCGCCGGCGATGGCGCCCGCGGCCGCGCCGGTGCCCAGCGCGCCACGTCCGTGCCCCGCGCGCCGCGCGAGGACGACCGCCGCCGCGCCGCCCAGCACCGGCCAGACCAGTGGCCAGGCGTGGCTGTAGGGGACCAGCGCGTTCAGGTAGAAGAGGAGCCCGGACACCAGACCCGCCAGCATGGCGGGGGAGAGCCTGCGCATGCGCGCCTCCCGGCCGAAGTGTTCTTCCGCGATGGGAACCGCGCGCCGGACCGCAGGGCGCATACCGGGGTACGCCGGTGCGAACGTCCGTTCGGCTCGAACGCGGGCCGCCGCCCTTCCGTAACGCCGCTCTGCGTCGCATTTTCCACGCGATGACCACCGCAACCCTGCACCTTGTCTCGCTCTCGCTGTACGCGCTTTCGGCCGCCCTCTTGGGCGTGTCGATGGCGCGCAGCGACCGGCGTCTCCCCGGCATCGCCGCGACGGTGCTGGCGGCGGCGATCGTGGCGCACCTCGCGGAGCTGGTCGTCTACGCGCGCGAGTTCCACGAGCTGCCGCTGGTGGGGCTGGGTCCCTCGCTCTCCGTCTTCGCGCTGCTCATCGCCGCGGGGTCGCTGGGGCTGGCGACGGTGGGGCGGACGGGGCCGGTGGGCCTGGTGCTCGTCCCCGTCGCCGCGGCGGTAGCGGCCATCGCGGAGATCGTGGGGGTGCGGCCGTCGCGGCAGGTGATGGACTTCCAGGGGCCGTGGTTCGTCTTCCACGTGGTGCTGGCCTTCGTGGGCTACGCGGGGCTGACCGTGGCCTTCGCGGCGGGGCTCATGTACCTGATCCAGTTCCGCGAGCTGAAGAGCAAGCGCTTCGGCGCCATCTTCCGCTTCTTTCCCCCGCTGGACACGCTGGACCGCATCGGCCGTGGGGGATTGATCGCGGGGATGAGCTTCCTCACCCTGGCGCTGCTGGTGGGCTGGGCGTGGACGGAGCGCTTCGGGCACCCGATGTCGCCCGGAAACCCCAAGGTGGTGTGGGGTATCCTCAGCTGGCTGGTCTTCGCGGCGGCGCTGGCGTCGCGCGCCGGCGGGGGGCGTCCGGCGCGGCGCGCGGCGCTGGCCAGCGTGGTCGGCTTCGCGGTCGTCATCTTCGGCTACGTGGTCCTGCGCATGGCCGAGAGCGGCGGGGGAGCGTTCCTGTGAGCGCGCGCTATCCCGTGATGCTGGACGTGTCGCGCTGGGAGGTGCTGGTCGTGGGCGGCGGCGAGGTGGCGCTGCGCAAGGTGCGCGGGCTGATCGACGCCGGCGCGCGCCCGGACATCATCGCCCCCGAGGTCCACCCCGAGCTGCGCGCGCTGATCGGCGAGCACGGGCTGGAGTGGCGACAGCGGCCGTTCCGGCCGGGCGACACGCGCGGCCACGACCTGGTTTTCGCCGCCACGGATTCCGCGGAGGTGAACGATCAGGTGGGGCGCGAGGCCGCCAGCAAGGGGTCGCTCTTCACCCTGGCCGACGACCCGGAGCAGTCGCGCTTCCACGTTCCCGCTACGATCCGGCAGGAAGACGTCGTGATCGCCGTCTCCACCGGCGGGGCCAGCCCGCTCCTCGCGCGGCGGCTGCGCGAGCGGCTGGAGAGCGTCGTCACGCCCGGGCTGGGCCGCGCGGCGCGGCGGCTGGCCGGTGCGCGCGAAGAGGTGCGCGCCCGCTGGCCCCAGGACGAGGCGCGGCGCAAGGCCGCGTGGCACGAACTGATCACCCCCGACTTCCTGGACGCGGCCATCGCCGGCCGCGACTACGAGGTGGAGCTCCGCATCGCCCGATGCCTGTCGCAGTCGTAGGCGCCAGCCACCGCACGGCTCCCATCGAGCTGCGGGAACGGCTTGCCTTCGGGCGCGCCGAGGTCCCGCCGGCGCTGGGCGCGCTCGCCGGCGCGGCGGGGGCCGAGGCGGTGCTGCTCACCACCTGCAACCGCACCGAGTTCTATCTCGCGTCATCCGACGAGGACGCGGTCGCGCTCGCGCGGGAGATGCTGGCGCGGCGCATCGGCGAGGACCCGGCGGACGCGGCGCGGTGGATGTACGTGCGCCGCGACCGCGAGGCCGCGCAGCACCTGTTCCGCGTTTCGGCCGGGCTGGACTCGATGATCCTGGGCGAGCCGCAGATCCAGGGGCAGGTGAAGGAGGCGTACGCCACGGCGCGCGAGGTGGCCGGCGCCCGCGGCCCCGTCGTCGGTCCGGCGCTGAACCGCATGTTCCAGACGGCGTTCAGCGTGGGCGGGCGGGTGCGCAGCGAGACGGGGCTGGGGATCGGCGCGGCTTCCGTCTCGAGCGCCGCGGTGGAGCTGGCGAAGAAGATCTTCGGCTCGCTGAAGGGGCGCCGCGCGCTGGTGCTGGGCGCGGGGGAGATGAGCGAGATCACGCTGGAGTGCCTGCGCGACGAGGGCGTGCGCACCGCGGTGGTCGCCAACCGCACGTACGAGCGCGCGAACGAGCTGGCCGAGAAGTGGGGCGGCACGGCCATCCACTGGGAAGAGTTCGCGCACGCCCTTCCCGACGTCGACATCGTCATCGCCTCGACCGCGGCGCCGCGGCCGGTGCTCACCGTCGACCGGTTCCGCGCCGCGCTGCCGAAGGGAACGCGCCGGCCGCTGTGCATCATCGACATCGCCATCCCCCGCGACGTGGAGCCGGCGCTGGCCGAGGAGAAGAACGTCTTCCTCTACAACATCGACGACCTGCAGCAGATCGTCGACGAGTCGCTGGACCGCCGCCGCGCGCAGCTCCCCGCGGCCGAGGGGATCGTGGCCGCCGGGGTGGAGGACTTCTGGGCGTGGTACTCGTCGCTCGCGGTGGTCCCCACCATTCGCGCGCTGCGCGACCACGGCGAGCGGGTGCGGCAGGAGGAGACGGAGCGCGCGCTGGCCCGCCTCCGCCACCTGTCGGACGACGACCGCGCGGCGGTGGACGCGCTGACCCGCGCGCTGCTGAACAAGCTGCTGCACGCGCCCACCGCGCGGCTGCGCGAGGCGGCCGGGAACGGCCGCGGCACCGGCGTGCTGGACACGGTGCGCTACCTCTTCGAGCTGGACCCACACCCCGCCGGCAAGGACGACGAATGACGCTTCGCCCCACCCCCGCCGCATGATCATCCAGTCGGCCGCACAAACCGGAGAATTGGGCAACGTCTGGCGGATGATCGCCGCCGGGACCATCTCCACCAAGCTGATCATGGCCCTGCTGGCCGTCTTCTCCATCGTCTCCTGGGCCGTGATCGTGGTGAAGGTGCGCCAGTTCCGGCGCCTTCGCCAGGAGAGCGACCGCTTCGTGGACCGGCTGGAGAAGGCCGACCGGCTGGAAGACGCCTTCCACAGCATCATGGCGCTCCCCGAGAGCCCCTTCACCCGCGTGTTCAAGCGGGGGATGACCTTCTACGGCGACCTGCGCCCCGCCGCGCGCAACACCGGCGAGGTGAAGGGGCTCCTTCCCGCGCAGCTCGAGGTCCTCCGCCTGGTGCTGGAGAAGGAGGAGGGCGACGAGCGCGACGGGTTGACGGGCGGCCTCATCTGGCTGGCGATCTTCGCCACCGTGAGCCCGCTGCTGGGGCTGCTGGGCACGGTGATCGGGGTGATGAACTCGTTCATCGGCGTCTCCGCCGCCGGCTCGTCCAGCATCACCGCGGTCGCGCCGGGGATCGCGGAGGCGCTGGTGGCGACCGCGGGCGGGCTGGTCGTCGCCATCCCCGCGGCCATCGGGTACAACTACCTCACCGGGCGATTGAACCGGTTCATGGGCGAGCTGGAGGGCTTTTCCAGCGAGTTCATCGGGGCGCTGGCGCGCGAGGGGCGGATCTGATGCCGCGCCGGCGCGGGCACGGCGGGCTGGAGATCAGCGCGGAGATCAACGTTACCTCGCTGGTGGACGTGGTGCTCACGCTGCTGGTCATCTTCATGATCACCGCGCCGATGCTGCAGGGCGGGGTGGAGGTGAGCGTCCCCCGCGCCCGCACCGAGTCGGTCCCCTCGTCCGAGGGCGTCATCGTCACCGTGGACCGGCAGGGCGCGGTGTTCATCGGCGACGAGGCGGTGCGGTGGGAGGAGTTCGAGCGCCGCTTTCCCGAGGTCGTGCGGGCGAAGGGCGCGAAGAGCGTGTACCTCCGCGCCGACCAGGGCGTGCCCTACGGCCGCGTGGTGCAGGTGCTGGGGGCGATGAAGGCCGCGGACGTGGCGACGGTGGGGTTGATCGCGGAAGAGGAGAACCCGGGCGGAGGGCGATAGATGGACCTGGGCGGGCGCGGCGGGCGATACAACGAGCGCGGCGGGCGATTCTGGGCTGCCGCGACGGGATCCGTCGTCCTGCACGCGATCATCATCGCCGCGCTGCTGGTCGCCGAAGCCGGGTTCGGCCACCGCCCGCCGCGCGCCCCGCGGATGCGCTCCTACGCCGTCAACATCGTCTCCCCCCCGCCCACCGTGCGCGGCGCCTCGCCGGCGGAAGCACCCGCGCCGAACGTCGGCGGCAACCAGCCGCCCGCGCCGAATCCCGCGCCCGCGCCTCCACCACCTCCAGCACCGGCGCCGGATCCCACGCCGCCGAAGCCCGCGCCCGCGCCTCCGAGGCCGGCTCCGACGCCGAAGCCGTCGCCCGCGCCGCCGGCGCCTCCGCGCACCCCGCCGAACCGCCCCGCGGCCACGCCGCCGGTGACGCGCCCGTCCCCGCCCGCGGCGGCGACGACGCGGACGAACGCGCCGCCGAAGCCGGCGGCGACCAACGCAACCCCGCGCCCGCCCGCCGCATCCAACGGTCCGGGGAGCGGGCCGCGCAGCGCGGGAACGGGAACGCGCGGCGAGCCGACGGGGCGCAATCCCGACGCGAACTCCGCGGGCGGCGAGGGATTGAACGTCTCGCAGCGCGGCGTGGAGTGCCCCAGCGCGGGGTACTGCGAGAACATCATCCGCCAGGTGCGGCGCTACTTCCGCCGCCCGGAGGGCTCCAGCGGCAGCGCCGAGGCGTGCTTCACCATCCTGCGCGACGGCGGCACCGACGACATCGACGTGCGGCGGGTGCGCGGCGGCTTCGAGTTCCGCGTGGCGGTGCAGGAGGCCGTGGAGCAGGCCGGGCTGCACAAGGCCTTCGGCGCGCTGCCGCGGGCGTTCGGGGCGCCGGAGCTTCCCGTGTGCGTCGACATCTCACCCCAGACCTGACCACTGGCCGAGTGCGATCCATCTTCCGCGCCATCCTGCCGTGCCTTGCGCTGGCCGCCGCCCTGGCGCCGCGCCGTGCCATCGCCCAGAACGACACCACCCCCGGCGTGCGCCTGCGGATGACCTACGAGGCGCAGACGTCGCCCGGCTTCGTGGTCCTCCCTTTCGGCGGCGAGGGCGCGGCCGCGGCGCGGCAGATCGTGCGCCGCGACCTGGAGTACAGCGACCGCTTCGAGATGAAGGACCCGCCCGCCGGCACCCCCGCCGCCGACCGCCCCGACATGGCGGCGTGGCGCGACCGCGGCGCCGACTGGGTGCTGGCGGGGACGCTGACGCCGAACGGCGAGGGCGGCACGCTGCGCCTCACGCTGTACGACGCCGTCTACGGCCAGGTGAAGGGGACGGGGAGCTTCGGCCTTCCCTCCACCGGGTCGCGCGGCTTCCGCATGGCCGTGCACGCCGCCTCGGACGCCGTCGTGCGCTGGGCGACGGGGCAGCCCGGCTTCGCCGCGACGCGCATCGCGTTCGTTACCGCGGGACGCGGATCGAAGGAGATCTACACGGTGGATTCGGACGGCGAGGGGGTGAGCCGGGTGACGAACGACGGCTCCATCGCCCTCTCCCCCGCGTGGGCGCCGGACGGGCGGCGTCTGGCGTACACCAGCTTCAAGCGCGGTGCCCCCTTCCTCTTCGAGCGCGACCTGGGGACGGGGAGCGAGCGCGTAGTCAGCAGCCGCGAGGGCATCAACATCACCCCCGCCTACGCGCCGGACGGGCGGACGATCGCGTTCGGGATGACGCAGGGCGGGAACACCGAGATCGCGCTCGCCGGGGCGGGGGGGACGCGCACGCTGACGCAGTCGCGGCGCTACGAGAACCTGTCGCCCACCTTCTCGCCGGACGGCGGGCGGATCGCGTTCGTGAGCGACCGGCTGGGCGAGCCCGCGGTGTACGTGATGACGGCGGGCGGCGGCGAGCCGCGCCTGGTCTCGGACTACACCTACGGCCGCAGCGGCTATTCGACGTCGCCCGACTGGTCGCCGTCGGGGGACTGGATCGCCTTCTCGACCCGCGTGAACGGCGTTTCGCAGATCGTGATGGTGGGCGCGAACGGGCGCGGCGGGCGGCTGCTGACGGACCGCGGCCGCAACGAGGATCCCAGCTGGGCGCCGGACGGCCGCCACCTGGTGTTCGCCAGCCCCGACCGCGACGGCGGCGGCCTGTTCGTGCTGGATACCGTCACCGGGAAGGTGCGCACGCTGGTGGGCGGGCGCGGATTCGGGCTGCCTGCGTGGTCGCCGCTGCTGGCGCGGGGTGGGAGCGGAGGCGGGAGCGGGCAGTAGGGTTCTTTCCGAGCTTCCCCGGCACCCCGGCACCCCGAATGGAATTCGGGGGCAACAACAGCACAAAGTCCCTGCGGGACTGCGGTCCCGCCATTCGGGTGATGCACTGAAGCCGGTGTGGCGATGAGTTCTCCCCTCCCCCGCGGAGCGGGCGGAGGGGCCGGGGGAGGGGGCCAGCCAGGCGGGCAGGATGCCTCCTGAATCGAGCCGCCGACTCTCCTCTCGATGAGGTCTCCCCCTCCCCCAGGCAGTTTTGGGGGAGGGGGCCGGGGGGAGAGGGCCGCGGCGCCGGCCGGGCAATGAAGGTTGGCAGATGCGCGAATCTTTCTCGCCCCCGATGGATCTCTCTCCCATCTCTCCGAGTACATCGACGTCGGCCTGTTGTAGCCGCGGGTTGTGCTGCATACTACGGATTGTGGCGCCGGCCCTCCGCCGCCCGTAGCCTCGCGCGCCGCGCGGCCCCATCTTGTCGCAACACTCCAGTCCCAGGAGACACGATGAAGCTTCGCCACGCAGCCCCACTGCTGCTGGTCCCGCTGGCCGCGCTCGCGGGGTGCAGGAAGAAGCCGCGCACCAATCCCGAGCCGTATACCAGCACCTCCGTCACCAACGGCAGCGACACCGACCGCGCCCGCGCCGACTCCATCGCCGCCGCGAACGAGGCGGCCGCGCGCGCCGAGCGCGAGCGGCTGGACCGCGACCGCCGCGCCCGCGAGGCCGCCGTCTCCACCGCCCGCGAGGCGCTGACCGACATCGTGTTCTTCCAGTACGACAGCGACGAGATCACCGCCGAGGCCGAGCGGAAGCTGCAGACCAAGGCGTCGGTGCTGCAGAGCAACCCCGCCGTGCGCCTGCGCATCGAGGGGCACTGCGACCAGCGCGGGAGCACCGAGTACAACCTGGCGCTGGGCCAGCGCCGCGCCGAGGCGGTGCGCGCCTACCTGGTGAACCTGGGGATCGACGGGTCGCGGCTGGCCACCATCAGCTACGGCAAGGAGCGGCCGCTGGAAGAGGGCGAGGACGAGGACGCGCTGGCCCGCAACCGCCGCGCGGAGTTCACCGTGGCCGGCGGCGAGATCACCACCGTGCCCGCGGAGCTGCGCCGATGAAGCCGCGCCACGCACTCGCGGCGGCGCTCCTCCCCGTGCTGGCGGGGTGCCTGGCCACCAAGCGCGACCTGCAGGACCTGCAGATGCGGATGGACAACGACCGGGCCGAGCAGAACCGGCAGATCCAGACGCTGATCACGCGCACGCAGGCCATGCTGGACTCGCTCAGCACGCAGAACTCGCGGATGCGCGCCGACGTGGCCAACCGCCTGCTGCAGATCGACCGGCAGCTGGTGCAGATCCAGTCGCTCAGCGGCCAGAGCCAGCAGCAGATCCGCGATCTGCAGCGCCAGCTGGAGCAGCGCGCCGCCGAGGCCCGCCAGGCCCAGGCCGACGCCGACAGCGCCGAGGCCGCGGCCACCCCCGCGCCCTCCACCGACCGCGTCGCCTCCACGGATCGTCCCTCAACGGACCGGCCCGCGACGCCGTCCACCGATCGCCCCGCGAGCGGCACTTCCACGCGCCCGGCGACGGACCGTCCCTCGAGCACGACGACGACCACGCCGCCGCCGCGGTCCACGACTACGACGCGCAGCCGCGACGACGCGCCGCCGACCGCGGACGAGGCGTACCAGGCGGCGATGGGCGCGTACCAGCGCGGCTCGATGACCACCGCGCGCGGCGCCTTCCAGGAGTTCCTGCGCATCGCGCCGAGCGACCGGCGCGCGGGCGAGGCGCAGTTCTACATCGGCGAGACGTACACGCGCGACCCGGACGCCGCCATCGCCGCGTACCAGCGCGTGGTCGAGCGCTACCCCACGTCCGCTCGCGCCCCCGCGGCGCTGCTGCGCATCGCGCGGCTGGAGATCGCGCGCGGCGACCGCACGCAGGCGCGCACGCACCTGAACCAGATCTTGCGGTCGTACCCCCGCAGCGACGAGGCCGAAGAGGCGCGGACGCAGCTGGACCGGCTGGGGACGAGGTAGAAAAGAAGTCCTGAGTCCAAAGTCCCAAGTGCCAAGTGAACGGCGTTGTTTCACTCAGGACTTAGGACTCAGGACTAAAACACGAGGCTTTACCACCCCAAACGGAGCTATCCCCGCTTGCGCTGCCCGTTCTGCCACCACCAGGACGACCGCGTGGTCGACTCCCGCACCGGGCGCGAAGGACGCGCGGTGCGGCGGCGGCGCGAGTGCCTGCGCTGCGGCCGCCGCTTCACCACCTACGAGTACATCGAGGAGCGCACGCTGCAGGTGGTGAAGCGCGACGGCGAGACCGAGCCGTTCGAGCACCGCAAGCTGCTGCGCAGCATCGAGGTGGCCAGCGCCAAGCGCCCCATCACCCCCGCCGAGATCGAGACCATCGTCGAGGACATCGAGCGCGAGCTGGACCGGCGCGAGACCGGCGAGGTCAGCAGCGGCGACATCGGCCAGATGGTGATGGCGCGGCTGAAGGAGCGCGACCAGATCGCCTACGTGCGCTACGCCAGCGTCTACCGCAACTTCGCCGACGTGCAGGAGTTCGCCGAGGAGCTGGGCGAGCTACGCGAGCTGGCGGCGCTGCGCGAGGTGCGCCGCTACCAGCGCGAGCTCCCCTTGGCCGCGCTGGACGGGGATGGAGACGGGGACGGGGACGGGGAGATGCCCGGGCCCGATCCCTCGCCGTCGTAGCCCTTCCCCCCTACCGCCGGACGGGGGAAACCCCGAAGTTACGGGAGGCCGCCAGCTTAGGCGGCCTCCCGGCGCACTTTCCGGGCGCTGGGGGGTAGACGCGCCGGACCGCAGGGGACAGGGACAGGTTTCAGGGGACAGGGAGAAGCAGCGGGCCCGGTCCCCTTCCGCGTGCCGGGACACCCGGCCGATCCAGCGAACAGATTTTCGGAACGCACCGGCGCCGCGCGAGCGCGCGATGGCGGATGCGTCCCGTCGTGACATCGAGCGGGCGGGTGCTTCCCGCCTGGAGCCCGGATGCCGAACACCGTGAACGCAAGAGCCGGCGAGATGCCCTTCCTCGACCACCTCGAGGAATTGCGCTGGCGGCTGATCTGGAGCCTGCTGGCCGTGGTCGTCTGCGCCGTGGCCGGGTTCTTCCTGGTCACGCGCCTGGACGTGCTGGGGCTGCTGGTGGCCCCCATCAAGCCGTTCCTGCACGGGAGCAAGCTGAAGTACCTGAGCCCCACCGAGCCCTTCTTCATCACCCTGAAGCTGGCGATCTCCGTCGGGCTGGTGCTGGCGTCGCCCATCGTCATCTACCAGATCTGGGCCTTCCTCTCCCCCGCGCTGCTGCCGTCGGAGAAGCGCTACATCGTGCCCGCGCTGTACCTGGGGCTCGTGCTCTTCGCGCTGGGCGTGGCGATGAGCTACGAGGTGGTGCTGCCGATGACGCTCAGCTTCACCATGGGGTTCCAGACGGAAAGCCTGGAGCAGAACATCGTCATCGGCGAGTACCTGAGCTTCGTCACGCGGCTGCTGCTGGCCTTCGGCGGCGTGTTCGAGCTTCCCGTGGTCATCCTCATCCTGAGCGCGCTGGGGCTGGTGACGCCCGAGTTCCTGGCCACCAAGCGCCGCCACGCCATCGTCATCATCACCGTGCTGGCCTCGGTCCTTACCCCGGGCGACGTGATCACGCTGACGCTGATGATGATGGTGCCGCTGATCCTGCTGTACGAGTTCAGCATCTTCCTGGCGCGGCTGGTCACCCGCCGCCGCCGGGCCGCCGCGGCCGCGCAGGCGTGAGCGGGCGGTGAGGAAAACGTTAGGCGCCGGGCGCCGCGCTCCCCGAATGTGGCGGCGCGGCGCTAGATTGACCCCTGAATGTCCGCCCACCCCTGCCCGACGGGGACGATAATCGCGTGAAGCACAGAGCCGTAATCCCGCTCCTGGCCGCCCTGTGGGCCGCGTGCGCGCTGGCGCCCGCGGCCGCGCAGGTCATTCCCGGGATGAACCGCGGCCAGCAGCGCGCTCCGCAGCCGGCGCAGCGGCCCAACACGCGCGCGCCGGGCGACACCTCGCGCCCCGCGGCCACCGGGCGCCCGGCGCAGAGCGACTCGGTGATCGACGCGCTGCTGAAGCTGCAGGGGTACGTTCCCATCTTCTACAACGCCGACAGCGCCGACTACCGCTCGCTGGACCGGGCGCTGCGGCTGCGCGGCAATTCGCGGGTGGAGCGCGAGGGCGACGTGATCACCGCGCGCGACTCCATCGTCTACCGCGACCTGCAGGACCTGGTGGCCGCGTACGGCAACCCGCAGGGGACGCCGACGGAGGGCGAGCCCATCGCCGGCGACGTGTTCTTCTACGACCTGAACGCGCGCCGGGCCAACGTGTTCGGGGCGCGCACCAAGATCACCGAGAACGCCACCTGGTACGTGGCGGGCGACGTGACCAGCGAGCGCAACGAGCGCATCTACGCCAACAACAGCACCTTCACCAGCGACGACCGCCCCAATCCGGCGTACTACTTCAAGGCCGACCGGATCATGATCATCCGCAACCGCATCCTGGTCGGCCGGCCGGCATACCTGTACTTCCGGAACGTGCCGGTGATGGCGCTGCCCTTCATCGTGCAGGACCTGGAGCACGGGCGGCGCAGCGGCTTCCTGATCCCGCAGTTCGAGATCAACGACATCATCCGCACGCGCGGGGGCACGGGGAACAGCCGGGGAACGGGGCGCGAGATCAGCAACATCGGCTACTACTGGGCCATCAGCCCGTTCCTGGGGCTGCAGGTGGCCGGGCGGTGGCGCAGCCAGAGCTACATGGCGGCGCGCGGGAACCTGGAGTTCAACTTCCGCCGCCGCTTCCTGAGCGGGCAGATCGAGGGCGAGCGCTTCTGGGAAACCGACGGGCCGGGGCGGCTGAACCTGAACGGCGGGGCCAACTGGAGCCTGAACGAGCGCACCAAGCTGGCGCTGGCGCTGGGCTTCGCCTCGTCGACCGCGTTCGAGCGCAACCGCGTGGTGGACCCGTTCCGGCAGACGGCCGACCTGTCGAGCAACTTCTCGTTGACGCGCGAGTTCGACTTCGGCTCGCTCTCGCTGAGCGCCGAGCGGCGGCAGTCGGTGGGGAACGACGACCGCACCTTCAGCCCGCGCTTCGGGCTGAACCTGAACCCCATCACCCTCGTCCCCAACGTGGTGTTCACCACCTCGTTCTCGGGAAGCTCCACGCAGCAGAGCTTCGGCAACGCGCTGCTGCGCCGCCAGCCGTCCAGCAGCACCGGCGACTTCAGCGGCTCGGGGCGCATCGCCATCGGCAACTTCGGCGTGGACGGGTCGGCGGCGTACTCGCACAGCGGACGGGGGTCGCTGGCGGCCATCCAGCGCAGCCAGGTAGACAGCACGCTCTTCTCGGGCGACACCACGCGGCTGGCGGCCATCGCCGGCAACGGCGCCGACCACCTGCGCTTCAGCGTGAACACCGGCTACCAGCTCACGCTCTTCGCCAGCACGCGGCTCACGCCCACCATCGGCTTCTCGCGCGAGCTGCTGCGGCGCGACACCACGGGCGCGGTGCCCGACAGCCTGCGCGGCGCGTACGGCGAGTACGTGGCCGGGCCGCCGCGGCTGAACCTGGGGGTGGCGCTGGGAACGGACCTGTACGGCTTCTTCCCGGGTTTCGGCAACTACGAGACGATCCGCCACCACATCCAGCCGGTGGTGTCGTACACCTACTCGCCCACGGTCACGCTGCGCGACACGGGCGACATCCGGGTGCAGCGGCAGGTGTTCGGGCCGTTCTCGGCGCGCGCGGTGAACCAGATCCAGATCGGGCTGAACCAGACCTTCGAGGCCAAGCTCCGCACCCCCAAGCCGGTGCGCGGCGACTCGGCGCGCGACACGGCGGCCGCGGCGGGAAACCGCGCGGCGCCCTCGCAGTCGCAGAAGATCACGCTGCTGGCGCTGAACACCAGCGCCATCGGCTACAGCTTCGTGGGAAGCAACCGCTTCAACGAGCGCTTCCTGACGCCGGAGCTGAGCACCACGGTGCGCACCGACCTGCTGGGCGGCTTCCAGTTCCAGATGTCGCACTCGCTGTTCGACCAGCGCATCGTGGTGAGCGACAGCGGGCGCTCGGAGCTGAAGCGCGGGCGCTTCCAGCCGTTCCTGACCTCGTTCTCCACCCAGTTCACGCTGGGGCAGAACTCGGCGCTCTTCCGCTGGCTGGGCTTCGCGCGCGGGAGCGAGGAGCAGCGCGTGTCCGAGCGCGGGCAGACCCCCGACGCGCGGGGCGAGCAGACGCAGACGCCGCTGGGGAACGCCAACGCCACCGCCAACAACCAGCAGGCCGGCGGCGGCCCCTGGTCGCTGGGGCTCACCTACTCGCTCACGCGGCAGCGCCGCAGCCCGGCCGACTCGGTGCCGGGCACCTTCAACCGCGGCAACTCGCAGCTGGGCGGGCGGCTGACCTTTCAGCCCACGAAGAACTGGGCGGTGAGCTGGCAGACGCAGTATTCCACGACCACGGGGCAGTTCGCGGCGCACACCATCAACCTGAAGCGCGACCTGTACCGCTGGCAGGCCAACTTCGACTACAACCTGGCCCCCAACGGCAACACGTCGTTCGCCTTCTCGGTGCACCTGATCGACCTTCCCGACCTGAAGGCCGACTACCACGAGAGCAACCTGGGCGTGGACCGGCCGGCGACGTCGACGCTGCCTGCACCCTGAACCGAAGTGCGAAAGTGCGTGAGTGCGAAAGTGCGCTGGCTCCGGTTCGGGGCCGGCGCGCTTCGCGTTTCCGCGGCCGTCGCGCCCTCACCCGGCGCCGGAGGGCGCGACCAGCAGCCTCTGGTAGCACCCATGCTCGGGATTCAGCGCGGATGCTGCCCAGCTACCTCTCCCGGTACGGGAGAGGTGGACGGCCTAGGCCGGCCGGAGAGGGCGCGATGCCGGCGGAAGCGAGCCGCCGCCCGTCCCATGCTCTGTTCGAGTGGTAATCAGGTGATGGGTGATGAGGTGAGTCGGTGACGAGTCGATGGATAAGGGATGCACGGTGATGAGACGATTCGATTCCCATCTGTCCCCCGCCGCTGTCCTCGCACTGTCCGCGCGGGGTGACACGGAATGCTGGACGAATCCACGCCCGCAAAGCTAACTTCTTTCTCACCAATCAGATCGTAGCAGATCCGCGCCGGGTACGCCCGATGCGCACTCCATCCCCCGTCACAGTCCTCCGCGCCACCGGCGCGGAACCCTCCCGATCCGTCTACGGAGAACCGATGAACACCCTGACCCGCGGCCTGCGCGCGGCCCTCGCCACGGCGGCGATCCTCGTCTCCGGCGGCTGCGCCACGCAGGTCACCCGCGTCTCGCCCGACCAGCAGATCGACCTGTCGGGCCGCTGGAACGACGTCGACAGCCGCCAGGTGGCCGACGCCATGGTGCGCCAGAGCTTCCAGGGCGACCTGGGCCAGAGCTGGGCCATGCAGTACATGCAGACGCACGGCGGCCGCCGCCCCACCGTGATCGTGGGCACCATCCGCAACCGCAGCATGGAGCACATCCCGGTCGAGACCTTCGTCCGCGACCTGGAGCGCGCCTACCTGGGCAGCGGCCAGGTGCAGGTGGTGGCCAGCAGCGAGGAGCGCGCCGAGGTGCGCGACGAGCGCGCCGACCAGCAGGAGAACGCCGCCGCCGACACCCGCGCCCGCATGGGCCGCGAGCACGGCGCGCAGTACATGCTGCAGGGCGACATCTCGCAGATCAACGACCGCGAGGGCGGCCGCCGCGTGGTCTACTACCAGGTGGACATGACCCTCGTGGACCTGGAGACCAACGCCAAGACCTGGACCGGGCAGCACAAGATCAAGAAGGTCGTCGAGCAGCCGCGCTTCCGCCTGTAACCCGAGCGCACGCTCGAGAAGGGACCGGGGATGATGAAGACTTCGACCATCTCGGCGCTGGCGCTGGCCGCGCTCGCGGCCGGTGGGTGCGCGCCGCGGATGCGGCCGGTGCGGGCGATCCAGCCGAACGGCGCCATCGTGCGCTCCACGCAGGACGACGACGTGGCCCGCGCCCGCGCCGAGGGCTCCAGCGAGCGCGCCCGGCTGGCCACCGAGCAGGACCAGGTGATGGGAAGCGCGCTGGCCGCCTGCACGCCCATGCTCTGCAACGCCATCGCGCGCGGCGAGCTGGCGGTGGGGATGACGCGCGAGCAGGTGCTGGCCGCCACGCACTCGTCGGCCGCGGCGTGGGACGAACGCGGCGGCGGCGGGATCGCCACGCTGTCGCCCCGCGACGACGCCAGCGGCCCGAAGGACGTGGTGAGCCAGATCGCCTTCGTGACGCTGGAGAACGGGCGCGTGGCGAGCTACGCCTACCGCGAGCCGCAGGGCGTCCGCGTGGTGTCCAGCGCCGCCGACGCGACGGCGGGGGGACAGGCCCGCGCGCGCGCCGGTCAGCTCCTGCGCGAGGGCGACGAGTTCGCGCTGGCGGGCGACTTCGACCGCGCGCTGAACTACTACGACCGCGCCGACATCATCCAGCCCGACGACCCCGCGACCACGCTGCGGATCGCCCGCGCGCTGGACAAGCAGCTGCGGCCGTACGAGGCGCTGATCCGCTACCAGCTCTTCCTGCACCAGCTGGAGATCGAGCGCATCCACGCCTACGGCGACGCGTACGCGCAGTACGGCGCCGCGGTGGCCGAGGCGCGCAGCCGCATCATCGTGCTGGAGCGCGGCGGGCGATGAACCCCGGCTGGTGGGCCCGCTGCGCGGGAGTACGGAAGTACGAGAGTACGGAAGTACGCCGCGCCGTCCGCCGGATCTCGCGTCTGGCGATGCCGATGGTCGTGGTCGCGCTGGGGGCGTGCGCGGGGGCCGGCGCGTACCCGCGGATGCCGGCGCCCGGGTCGCTTCCCGCCAACTCGCCGCTGCTGTCGCGGACGCTGGGGCGCACCGACGCGTGGCTGCGGCACTATGTGATGCAGGGGAAGGCGGACAGCGCCGTCCTTCTGCTCGACTCGCAGTCGAAGGTGCGGCCGCACGACGAGCTGGTGCGGCAGCTCCAGCTGGGCGTCGTCTACCACTACGCGGGGAAGTGGGAGGCCAGCAACGCCGCGTTCGACTGGGCCGAGCGCGAGGCCGGGCAGCGGTGGACGCGCAGCCTGACCCAGCAGGCGGGGCAGCTGCTGGTGAACGACGCGGTGGTCGACTACGTCCCCGCGTCGGGGGAGATGGCGCTCATCCCCTACTACCGCATGCTGAACTACCTGGCGCTGGGGAGCAGCGACGGCGCGCTGGTGGAGGCGCGGAAGGCGAGCGACTGGCTGTCGCGCCTCGGCGACCGCAAGGACCCCTGCGTGGGCGACGGCTTCGTGCACTACCTGGCCGGGCTGGCCTTCCGCGGCGCGGGGGAGCGCAACGACGCCCTGGTCTCCTACCGCAACGCCGAGCGCTCGTTCGGCGCCTGCGCCGCCAAGGACGCGGCGGGGCCGCCCGAGTGGCTGGGCGCGGAGCTGTACCGCGCCGCGGTGGACGCCGGCGTGCGTCCCGTCGCGGATTCGGCGGCGGCGCGGTACCGGCTGGCGAGCTATGCCATGCGGCCGGAGGCGGGAACGGGCGAGCTGGTGGTGTTCGTGGAGAACGGCTGGGTCGCGCACCGCGCCAGCGCCGACGTGCACGTTCCCATCTTCCCGCGCGACGTCGAGGGGATCGACAGCGACGACGGCGAGTCGGTGCTCTCCGGCGCGACGCGCGTGGTGGCCAACCTCGTCGGCAACCTGCAGGAGCAGGCGTACTGGGGCGAGGCGCTGGACGACCGGCCGGACTTTCAGCTGGCCGCGGCCGCGGACGGCGCCTACATCATGAAGCTGGCCTGGCCCGAGTCGCGGCTGGAGGCCTCGGACGCGGCGCGGGTGCGGGTGGTGGTGGACAGCCAGGCGGTGGACGCCCCCGTGGTGGAGGACCTGTCGGCGGTGATGTTCCGCCGCTGGCAGGCGCAGCGCCCCGGCGTGTTCACGCGGATGGTGGGGCGCAGCATCGTGAAGTACATGGCCGCGCACTCGCTGGAGACCAGCACCACCCACAAGCACGGCGAGACGGCGGGATGGATCGCCGGGCGGCTGGCGAACCTGGCCGGGAACGCGCTGGAGCGGGCCGACACCCGCAGCTGGACGCTCCTCCCCGACCGCATCTCCGTGGCGCGCTTTACCCTGCCGGCGGGCGAGCACGCGGTGCGGCTGGAGGTGCTGGACGAGGGCGGCGGCGTGGCGCAGACCATCGACCTGGGGCGCGTGACGCTGCAGCCGCGGGGCACGCTGGTGCTGAACCGCCGCGTGTGGGGCGGGGAGATGGGCGACGTGCGGCAGCTGTACGCGCGCTACGCCGCGGCCCCCACGCAGGCGGAGGCGCGGTAAACCGCGAAGGGGGATGGAGATGAAGAGGCGGAGCCTGGTCCTGGCCTGCGCCGCGCTCGGCGGGTGCATGCTGCCGCAGCAGCCGGGGCGCGACGACGTGTTCGTGAGCGAGGGCGTGGCCGACGGAGGGTCGTTCCGCTGCTCCGAGCACCTGGTGTGGCAGATGGGCTACCACGTCGTCTCGAACACCGGCGAGTCGCTGCAGGCCGAGCGGCGCCTGCGCGATTCGGATACCGAGACGGTGCGCGGCTACCTGAGCGTCAGCGTCGCGGGCGACACCACGGAGCCGCGCCTGTACGTCCGCGCGGAGCGGGTGGCCGAGACCACGCGCGGCCCCATCCCCCAGCCCGCCAGCTACCCGCCGGTCACGCGCCCCGGCTTCCCGCCCGCGCGCACGCCGGGGCTCCGCCGCCGCGAGCCGCGCCGCGTGTCGCCGGGCGAGGTGGCGGCGCACGCGCGCTCCGTGGTCCGCGCCTGCGCCGTCAGCGGCGAGATCCGCCGCGCGGAGTAACCCTCCCTTCCGTACTCTCGTACTCCCCGTACTTTCGTACTTCCGCCCACGACGAGACGAGGCCCCGCCCGGAACCATCCGGGCGGGGCCTCGCTGCGTCGGGCCGTTCGGGGCGATCAGTGGCCGTGCGGGCCGACGCCGGAGAACGGGGTGAAGAAGGTGATCATCAGGATCGGCACGAGCGGGATCATCACGATCCCGATCAGCCAGTAGATCACCTCGCCCCAGGTGTAGTCTTCGCCGACCACACCCACCTCGTTGCGCTCGTGCTTCAGGTTCAGCTCGGCCATGGCTCAGCTCGCCAGCGTTCGCGTGATCGCCCTGCCGCGCCCGTACAGGCCGGCCGCGGAAGGCCGGTATTCTAGCATCCGCCGCGGGCGCTGTCCAGACGCAGCGCGGAAGCTACATCTTTCCCGCTCGACGCGGTGAAGAGACGTCGCCTGAGGCCGGGCAACAACGTCATCGAGCCGCGCGAGATCCGTGCTGAACAGGCGCCGGCGCTCGCCGCGGGGCCCTCTCCCCGCGCCTTGGAGCGCTCGCCCTCTCCCGTACCGGGCGAGGGTTGGCATCTGGGTGGCCTGCATGGTTCGTCGGGGCGGATGACTCCGGTGTGCCGGTTGCGCTCCCATGCGCTGTATCTCGATCCCCCAGCGCACTTCCGCACTTCCGCACTTCCGCACTTCCGCACTTCCGCACTTCCACACTTCACTCCCCGCCGTTCCCCTCGATGAACTCGGCCAGCTCGTCGCCGCGGCGCTCGGCGTCCTCCTCGCCGATCTCGATGAGGCGGCGGATGTAGTCGTCCTGGAACATCATCAGCGAGAGCGCGTCGGGGCTGGAGGTTTCGCGCGTGCCCAGGCCGCGGGTGAGGAGGCGGAACGCGCGCGGGAGCCGCGGCTCGTGCTCGCGCGAGATGGCGCCCAGGTCGCGCGAGGGGCGGAAGGTCATCAGCTCCACCACGCGCATCCCCTCGCGCCGCTCGGGCGGAACCGCGCGCAGCAGGTGGTTCATCCGCTCCATCCGCATCACGTCCTGGTCCACCACGTCCAGGAAGATGGCGTCCATCAGCAGCCCGATCACCTGCGCCGGGGGCGGGTAGCCGCGCACCGTGGGGCGGCTGGCCTCGGCCTCGTCGCGCTCGTAATGCGTGGAGATGGCCAGGATCTTGTGCGCGCCCAGGTGCAGCGCGGGCGAGAGCGGCGCGGTCAGCCGGATCCCCCCATCGCCATGCCACTGGTCGCCGATCTGGACCGCGGGAAAGAAGAGCGGAAGCGCGCTGGACGCCATCACGTGCTCCACCCGCAGCTTGGTGGCGATCGCACGCCGCGAGGGGCGCTCCCACGTCTGCAGGTCGCGCCCCTGCACCCAGATCACCGACTGGCCGGTGCTGTAGCTGGTCGTCCCCAGCGCCACCGCGCGCAGGGTGCCGCGCGCCAGGTTGTAGTCGATCTTGGTCAGCTCGCCGTTCACCGGCGCCAGCGCCTCGGCCAGCAGCTCGCCCAGCGGCGCGGTGTCCACCAGCCCGCGCACGCGGCTCTCGCGCATTCCGCCGCCCGCCAGCTGCAGTCCCCAGCGCCCCATGTTGGCCAGCAGCCCGGACACGTCCACGCGGAAGATGCGGTCCGGCGTGAGCTCGCTCCAGAGCGCGGCCAGCTCGTCCACCGCCTGCGGCAGGGTGCCGTGCGCCTGCGCCAGGTGCGCCGCGTTGATCGCTCCGGCGGAGACGCCGGTGATGATGGGAAAGCTCATCTCCGGCCAGCGCCGCGAGATGTAGCGCAGGATGCCCACCTGGTACGCGCCGCGCGCGCCGCCGCCGGTGAGCACCAGCGCCAGGTCGCCCCGGTCGGTGGTGCCCTGCGCCAGCGCGGGAGCCGGGGGGGAGTGCGGAGTCGGGTCGGGCACGGGCGCGGTCGGGTCGGGACGAGGGGTGTGCCGGTGGGTCATGCGCCGGGGAATGCAGGAAATATCTGGCCTCGCCGCGCGCGGCGGAAGATGCCGTCCGTGAACTTTCCGCGGCCACGCCCGGAGAGTTTGCGCGATCGCGCGGCGTTCTGGCACGGAGTGCGCATGATGGGCCGTTGCAGGGCATGGCCTGGACGGCCCCGGTGCTACGCGCGGCGTCTCCGCGGTGCGGGCGCCCCGGGGTGCTCACCCGGAGGTACGACCGATGGCCGACGTGGAAGTCAACAACGTGAACCCGCCCCCGGCGGGCGGCGGGGACGGCAGCGGCACGGGGTCGCTGCTGGTGGGGCTGCTGGCGGTGCTGGTGCTGGCCGCGCTGGTGTGGGTGTTCTTCATCCGCGGCGGCGGTGGCGGGACCGACACCCACAAGGTGGACGTGGACGTGAACGTTCCCGGCGCGTCCTCGGGCGGGAGCTCCGGCGGCTCGTCGGGCGGATCGTCCGGCGGCAGCAACCCGTAACGAGCGGGGGGATGGAGATGCGGGCCGGGTGGCGGAGGATCGCCGCCCGGCCCGTCGTCGCTGCGCAGGTTGTTCCATCCGCGCGGGATGATCTGGCAATCATCTGTGCATCACCAATCGACCAATCGCACAAAGAGACGTCATCCTGAGGCCGGCCACACCGTCGTTGCCCCCGCACGAATGGTTGCAGGCCGAAGGATCTATAGGCGAGGTCGCACGTGCGCTTCGGCATGCGTATCCGAGTTCGTCCGCCGGGGAAAATGCGAGTGAACTCGCGGCTACAACGGCACGCAGTCCGCCTTCGCGGACTTCATCGGTGCGGTCCGGCATCGATTCGCATCTCCATCTCCCGTTTTGACGGAAGCGCGGCGGCCCGTGTAGCTTTGTCGCCGCGAATCGCAGTCCCCCCGTGCCTGTCCATCTCCATCTCCCGCGACCCGATGAACCGCCGATCCGTTTCGATCTCCGCGCTCGCCATCTCCCTGCTCCTGCCGTCGGCCGCGGCGCTCGCGCAGCAGGCCGTGGCGGGCGGGCTGGCCGTGCAGGTGGCGCCGCATGCGTACGTCGTGTCGGACCAGGGGCGGAACCTGGTGCTGATCGCCGACTCGGCGGGGGCAATGGTGGCGGGGGTGCAGGCGCCCGCGCTGGTGGCGAAGGCGCGGCAGGCGCTGGCGGCGCTGCACGCCGGCCCGGTCCGCTACGCGCTGCTGATGGACGGCCCCGGCGCGCCCGGATTCCTGGACGGGGGATGGGAGGGCCGCGGCGCGCTGGCGCTGGCGCACGAGGGGCTGCGCGGGCAGATCCGCGCCGCCGTGCGCGACACCGTCACGCGGGCGCCGGCGGGGACGCGCCTGCCGTCGATGGGGTACTCGGAGGTGGTGCAGGTGCAGCTCGGCGGCGAGGAGGCGCACTGCGTGAAGCAGCACCCGGGCTACAGCCGCGCCGACGCGGCCATCCACTTCGAGGGCGCCGGGCTGCTGTACCTGAACAGCCTCACGATGGACGGATATCCCGACATCGACGTGGCGCACGGTGGCACGCTGGCGGGAATGGCGGAGACGGCGGCGGCGTTCGCGACCAACTTCGCGTCGTTCCCCGAGGCCATCGAGCCGATCGTCCCCGCGCGCGGGCCGCTGGCCAGCATCCGCGAGCTGGGCGAGTTCCGCGACATGCTGATCGCCGTGCACGACCGCGTCGAGAAGCTGCTGGACGAGGGGAAGACGGTGGATCAGGCGGTGGCCGCGCATCCCACCGCCGACCTGGACGCGCGCTGGGGCCGCGGGCCGGTGACGCCGGAGCGCTTCGTCCGCACCGCCTACGCCGCCATCCAGGCCGAGCGCGCCGCGGAAGCGGAGGAGCGCGCGCACTCGCATTGACGGGTCTGGCAATCACCTGTGCATTGAAAACGCACAACGCACAAAGAGACGCCATCCTGAGTCGGACACCGCGCTGCGCGCGACCACGGAGGATGAAAGGACAGTGGTCGTGAGCGCTGATGCCACAGAATGAGCGGATCAGCCTCGCGCAGTTTGCGAGGCTTCCCGTAGTTGTTGCTGCGACTTCAGTCGCCGGTGACCGGCTGCGCCCGGAACTTTCTATTCAGGCCGGCCACACCATCCTTTGACCCGCACCATCACATGCAGGCCGAAGGATCTATAGCACGGGTGGCACTCGGCCGTCGGAGCGCACCATCGCCCCGCCGAATGTCTATCGCGACTCCGAGGCGGACGTGCATGACGAGTATGGATCCTTCGGCCTGCAAATGCTTGCGCATGTGCCATTTACGGTGTGGTCGGCCTCAGGATGACGTCTGGATGGTTCCGCGCGCAGCCGATTTATCGGGCTCGACATCCGCTCAGACCGCGCTCGCCCGTCACAAGCGGCACGCGCCCGTCGTTCATGGCAGGGGGACGAAAATCCATCCCTAACTCACACAGGGGAGGACAGCATGAGCAACGCTTCCGCCAGGATTCTCCCGCTCGTCGTGCTTTCCGTGCTGGCCCTCGCCGTCCCCCGCGCGCACGCGCAGACGGCGCCGCCCGCGCCCGCCGGCACCGCGCGAGCCTCGGGCGACGACGAGCTGGCGCCGGACGAGGTGGAGATCGACGCTCCGCCGGCCATGCTGCATCCCGAGGTGATGCCCAGGCTGGTCGCGCAGGTGTATCCGAACGAGATGCGGCGGAACGGGATCGAGGGGAGCGTGACGCTGAGCATGATCGTGGAACCGGGCGGGTACGTCCGGCAGGGGAGCGTGCGCGTGCTCGGTGCCTCGGACCCGCGCTTCGTGCAGGCGGCGCGGTGGGTGGCGCTGCGCGTTCCCTTCCGCGCCGCGACGCTGGGCGACAGGGAGGTGGCGGCGCCCACCCGGCTCTCCGTCGCCTTCGTGCTGCGGGACCTCTGAGCCGGAGACATCGCCCGCCGCGCCGGCCCAACTGACGCAACGGCCGCCGCTCCGCACCGGGGCGGCGGCCTTCGCATCCCGCGAATCGAATCACCTCGATTACAGTTGTTTATCCACGCGGAAGCCCGCACATTCATCTGCACTTCGCGTTTCGCACATCTTCCCATCTCCATGCCCCTCGTATCCTGCCCCGCCTGCGGCCGCGCGGTCAGCGCCCACGCCGCATCGTGCCCCGGCTGCGGCCATCCGATGCACGTGGCGCCCGTCGCGGCGAGCCCCAACCGCACGCTGCTCGTGGTGCTCGGCGCCGTGCTCGTGTGCGTGGCGCTGGTGGCGGCGCTGGGGTGGTTCGCGTACCGGCAGCTCGGCGCGCGCGCCGAGGCCCGGCGGCACCGTCCGCCCGAGGAGCTGGTGGACTACCCGGAGGTCCCGCCGGCCCCAGCGGCGGCCCCGCTGCCGCCGGGCGGCTCGGGCGCGGCGGAACCGGGCGACGAGACGCTGGAGCTGTCGGCGGTCGAGGAGCAGCCGCAGCTGCTGAACCGCGACGCCATCGCGTCCCAGCTTTCGCGCAACTACCCGCCGCTCCTGCGCGACGCGGGGATTGAGGGGAGCGCCAACGTCCGCCTGCGCGTGCGGCGCGACGGCAGCGTGGACCCGGAGAGCATCACGGTCGAGAACGCCACGCACCCGATGTTCGGCGAATCCGCGTCGCGGATCGTCGAGCGCATGCGCTTCCGCCCCGCGAAGGTGCAGGGGCGCCCGGTCGCGGTGTGGGTCACGCTGCCGGTCACCTTCCAGCTGCAACCCTGATCCGTCGTCCATCTCCCTTCATTCCCGGCCCATCTCCATGCCGCTCCTTCGCTTGCGTCACGCCGCGGCCGTTTCTGCCGCGCTCCTCCTCGCGCTCCCGGCGTCCGCGCAGGGCGGCGGGGACAAGCTCCCCGACACCGCGTACAAGCTGGAGCAGGTCGATTCGCCGCCCGCGCTGCTGAACGGCGGCGAGGTGGGGGCGGCCATCGCGGCGCTGTATCCCGAACCGCTGCTGAACGCGGGGATCACGGGCGAGGTGCTGCTGAAGTTCCGGGTCGAGCGCGACGGGACGGTCGATTCGATGTCGGTGGAGGTGGAGCACGCCAGCGATCCGCGGTTCGTGCAGCCCGCGTGGGCCGTCGTGGCACGGATGCGCTTCCGCCCGGCGATGCTGCGCGGGCGCGGCGTTCCCGTGTGGGTGACGCAGCCCATCCAGTTCCGGGTAGAGGACGACGACTCCCCCGCCGCGGGCGGCAAATCCCCGCCGGGCCCGCCCCTGGATCGCTCCACGCCGCCGGACGAGGGCACCTACGAGCTGTCGGCCGTCACGGTGCAGCCCCGGCTGCAAAACGGCGGCGAGATCGCGCGGATGATCGAGGCGCAGTATCCCCCCGCGCTGGCGGACAGCCTGGTTCGGGGCGTCGTGACGCTGCGGTTCAGGATCATGGAAACCGGGCTGGTGGACCCGGAGACGGTCACGATCGAGCACGCCACGCACGCGGCGTTCGCCGCCCCTGCCGCGGCGGCCGTCCGGCGGATGCGCTTTTCCCCGGCGCTGGTCGGGCGGACGCCGGTGCGCGTCTGGGCCACCATCCCGATCCACTTCGGATTCGAGGACCCGGATTCACCGCCAGGAGCCGACTTCCAGGGCACGGGCGCCGGCGCCAGGGGCGGGACGAACACGCCGCGGCCCTGACCCGCGGAATCGTCCCGATCCATCGGCCCCGAGGCCCGCCACCTCGCCGCACGGGCGCATCGCACGCATCCCCCCACTGGGTGACCCCATGAAGACGTCTCTCCCCCATCGCCCGTGCGCGGCGCGCCGCCGCCCTGCCCTGCTGCTGGCCGCGGCGGCATCCCTCGCCTCGGCCGGAGCGGCGGGCGCGCAGCAGCAGACGGATCGACCTCCGGCCGCGGCCCCGGGAAGCTCCGCGCCGGCCGTCGACGAGCTGCCGGTGGCGATCAACACCGCCGAGATCGAGCGGGAGATCGCCGCCCGTAATCCCGCGCTGATGGCGGACAGCGGGGTCCGCGTGCTCCTGCGGGTGAGGATCCTGCCCGACGGCACGGTGGATTCGGCATCGGTCAGGGTCGTGCGGCCGGTGGACCCCGCGTTCGTGGAGCCGGCCAGGGCCGTCGCCAGGCGCATGCGCTTCACCCCGGCGAGGGCGCAGCACCAGCCGGTGGCGTACGTGACGGTCGTTCCCGTCGACTTCGCGCCGCGGCCACGCCCGGAGAACGATGGAGTCAGGAACGGCGAGGTGCCTCCGGATGAGGGCACCTACGAGCTTTCGGCCGTCGAGGAGTGGCCGCAGCTGCGGAACGGCCCCACCACGGCGCGGCAGCTCGCCGCGCAGTATCCGCCCGCGCTGCGGGACGGCGGGGTCGAGGGCGACGTGGTGATCAGGTTCCGCGTTCTGGAAGACGGTACGGTCGATCCCGAAACCGTCACCCTGGAACAAACCACCGATCTGGCTTTCGACCAGCCGGCCGTGGCGGTGGTGCGGCAGATGCGCTTCACCCCGGCGCGGGTCGGCGGCAGGCCGGTGAAGGTCTGGGCCACCGTCCCCATCCACTTCGGATTCATGCACCCGGATCCGCCGGCAAAGGCCGACTTCAGCGGCACGGGCGCCGGCGCCAGGCCCGCGCCGAACGCCCCGCGGCCCTGATTCCGCCGATCATCCGATCCATCCTTCGAAGCCCCGGCCGCGCGCCGGGGCTTCCTGTTGGTGAGACCATCATCCCGGCAGCCGATGGCAGGGGGATGGGGAGACGGGTAGATTGCCGCGCTTCCCCATCTCCCGAAGACGAACGACGATGCCGACCGACGCGCCCGAGCTGCTGGATCCCGACCTGTGGTGCCCGCTGAGCGACCGCGAGCGGCGCGAGATGCTGGCGCGCGCGGTGCTCGACGCGCTGCGCGGCGCGCCGGGAGTGACGGGCGCGCGCATCGAGGTGGGCCCGGTGGAGCGGCCGTACGACTACACGGCGGTGGTGGAGACCGACGTGGGCGACCTGCGCACGCCGCTCTGGTCGCACGCGCGGGCCACCATCTTCTGCGACCCCTCCATCCACGCCGCCAACCGCCGGCAGCTGGCGCCCGCGCTGGAGGTGGACCGCGCGGCGGACCGGCTGCGGCGCCGCCTGGCCGTCCCCTTCACGCTGGAGAGCCGCGGGCTGACGCTGAAGCTGGAGCCCGAGCCCGGGGTGGAGCGCACCTGGACGGCCGAGCGCAGCCGCTTCCGCAACCGCACCGCCGTGAGCCGCGAGGACGTGGTGACGGCGAAGAGCGAGGACGTGGACGTGCGCGACCTGCTGGCGCACTTCTACACCGGCCCGTCGCTGCGCGCGGTGGCGGACGATGGCACGGCGTTCCTCCTCCGCGCCCAGGGCGAAGAGGAGGGGCGATTGATCACCCTGTGCGTGAAGTGCGGAAAGTGGCAGGAAGGCGCCGCCGATGCATGTCCCGACTGCGGCGGCCCTACGGAGGTGGTGATGGCGGTGCGACCGCCGAAGCGAACGGGCTAAAAAGAAGTGCGGGAGTGCGGAAGTGCGGAAGTGCGTGAGTGCGTGGATTTTCAGCGGGGACGCAGCGGTGTGAGGCCTCTGCGTCTCTGCGTGGGAAACCTGCCGGAGCGAGGATCGAACACTGCGGTAGGCCACGCACCGGTCCAGCGCACTTCCGCACTTCCGCACTCCCGCACTTTCTGTTCAGCCCGGCCGCCGGATCGCGAGGATGGCCTCGACCAGCTCCTCGGGCGGGTCCGGGAGATCGGGGTCGGCGAAGGCCTCGCGCTCCAGGACGATGGTGCGGCGGTAGCTGTCCAGGTAGTTGCGGCAGGAGACGCAGAGCTGCAGGTGCCGCTCGAAGGCCGAGGTGCGCATGGGGTCCAGCTCGCCCGCGCAGTAGTCGCCCAGGAAGGTAAGGACCTCGCGGCAGGTGGGGATCGCGGTCATCCCTGCTCGCCTCGCATCCAGGGGTCGAGCAGCGTGCGCAGCGCCTGCCGCGCGCGGTGCAGCCGCACCTTCACCGCGCCGGGGGTGATGCCGAGCGCCTCGGCCGCCTCGTCGGTGGAAAGCTCCTCGATGTCGCGCAGCAGGATGACGGTGCGGTGCGTGTCCGGCAGCCGGTCGATGGAGGCCCGCACCCGCGCCCGCACCTCGGCCTGCTCGGCGCCGGTTTCCGCGTCCGCGGGCCAGGCGGCGCTGGGCTCGGTGGCGTGCCCGTCGTCCACGAAGCGGGGGAGCCACTCGTCCAGGCTCACCTCGTCGGCGCCGGCGCGGGCGCGGAGCTTCGCGAGGGCGGCGTTGATGGCGATGCGGTAGATCCACGTGCCCAGCCGCGAGTCGCCGCGGAAGCGCGGGAGGCCGCGGAAGGCGGCCACGAACGCGTCCTGCACCGCGTCGCGCGCCTCGTCCTCGGAGCGCAGCAGGCGCCGCGTCACGCGCAGCAGCGCCGGCGTCTGCTCGCGCACGAAGTCGCGGAACGCGGCCTCGTCGCCCGCGCGCAGCCGCGCCAGCAGGTCGGCCTCGGGTTCCGCGGCGGCAGTGGCGGGGGCGGGCGGCAGCGGTTGCAACGGCGCGGGGGTGCGGCGGTGTCGGCGCGCGGGCAGGGGCGCCCGCGGCCCGGTGCGTCCGGGCGTGGTAAGGATGAGGTAGAGATACGGCTGCGGACGCGGAGCGCGCAACGTTCTTCGCTGGCTCGGGTGGGCGGCTGCGGATCGCCGGTCCCCGTCTGATGCGGATGCGCGGCACGGGGTTACGCGTGGCGAACGACGGAACGATCTCACGCGGAGCAGCGGAGGAAGATTTCCATCATCTACAGAAAAAAGGACGAGGCGTGTCCACACACACGCCCCGCCCGGTGCGGGAAGGAACCGCAGGTCCCCCCCGCGTTGTTCTGTCGTTGTCCCCCGATTCAGCGGAGGGCGGATCGCATCGCCCAGCCCCCTTCCGCTGGGCTCCGTGTCCTTCCGCCGCTCATATCGAATCCGGAAGAAGACTCGACGTGCTTTTCCCAGCGGACGTGCTGGGCAGGGTATGGATCCTTCGGCCTGCAACCATCTGCACAGAAACAGGTTGCGGCGTGGCCGGCCTCAGGATGACGTCAGGGGGGCGCCGGAACGCCCACGCTCCGGATGGATCCGGTATCAGCTTCAGGGCTGGCAGGTGCCGGTCACGACCGAGCCGGCCAGCGCGCGGGCGACGGTGTCCAAGCGGCACGCGGCGCTCTGCAGCGTGGAGCCGTCGGCGGTGCCCGCGAAGCCGGCCAGGGCGAGCGTCACCAGGATGATCGAAATGCGCGCGGTCTTCATCGTCGTGTCTCCGGAGTTGCTTCGGGTTCGTCCGTCTGCCACCGCGCTGTAAGGCGAGCTTCGCGCCACGCGGGGCCGTCTCTCTCAAGTCACTCATCTACAACTACTTGGGGAGATTTCGATCCGTCCGCCCATCTCCCTGCGTCCGTCCAGCTTCGCGACTCCGTACGCCGCCCGGCCACCTCGGCCCCGCACCCCGCCTCGCAGTTCGGGAAGAGCGTCGGCGGACCGGACGGCGTACGGAATCGCGACACCACTACTTCAGCCGGGCCACCATCCACCGCGTGCCCGCCACCGTGGCGGTGAGCGCCACCGTGCCGCCCTCGCCGCCGTCCTTCATCCGCACGAAGAAGCTGGTTCCCGCGCCGCGCGTGACCTGGTAGGCGAAGCCGCGCCCCGCCTGCACCTCGTCGATCGCGGCCTTCCACGAGTTCGGGTTCGCCGCGTCGGTGGCGCGCTCGTACACGGGGTTGTTCAGCTCCACGGCGTCGGTCTGGTCGTCGGACGCCTGCGTGAGCGTCCACAGCAGCACCGCGTCGGCCGGGTCCCACCCGGAGCCCAGGACGGCGCGCACGCGCTGCGACAGCCCCTGCCGCCGCACGCCGGCCGCGTCGATCCCGTACCACCCCTCCACCGCGCCGCGGGCCACCTGCGCCAGCGCCTCGTCGGCGGCCACGCCGCGGCGGGTCATGCGCACCTGCACGTCCTGCAGGAAGCTGGCGGCGTCGTAGTAGCCGCGGCTCAGGCGGCCGCGCGTGTCGGCGGGCTGCAGCGCGTAGGTCACGTTGGCGCCGGGCGCCTCGAAGCGGTTCTCCCAGCTCCAGTTGGCGGTCAGCGGCACGCCCAGAGAGCGGCGGACGATGTCCATCGCCACCAGGTCGGCCGTGCCCTCCATCGCCCACGCGGGGCCGAAGGACACGGCGCGCGGGCCGGCCGGCTGCGACTGGTAGGCGTAGCGCATCTGCCAGGCGTGCGTGAGCTCGTGCGCCAGCACCTTCAGGCGGAACGAGGGAACGTCGACCAGCGAGTAGCCGTCGCGGACGCCGGGGCGCACGTTCAGGTTCAGCCAGACGTAGGTGCCGATGCCGCTCCCGTCGGATGCCGCGCTGGTCGTGGCGCTCCCCATCCCCAGGTCCGGGTTCCAGGCGCCGTAGACGACCAGCAACTGCCCCGACCCCGCGCTGGTGACCGGGCGGCCGGCGCCCCAGGTGCGGTCCAGCACCGCCTCGCCCTCGCGGACCAGGTAGTCCATCGCCTTCTCGGTGTCGGAGATGAAGCGCGCGGTGTGCCCCTCCTCGTCGCCCTCCACCAGCGCGAAGGCGTAGCGGCCCATGACGCGCACCACGCGCGCGGTGGCCTGCTCGCCGGTCAGGCGGCGGATGGGAAAGCGCTCGCCCTCGGCCCACGGCGTGGCGCGCGCAAAGGGGGTGTTCGCGTCCACCTGGGCATCGGCGCGCAGGGTGACGTCGCCCGCAGGGGCGGCGGAGGCGGCGAGCCGGTCCAGGTTGGGCGCGGCGGTCGGCGCGGCGTTGGACCCGTCGCCCACCACGTAGCTGGGCTCGTCGGACAGGGAGGGCTCGGGGCCGGCCTGCGCGCCCTCGATGGCGCGCGCGTCGAAGCCGGCCAGCGCGTAGCGCGCGCCGGCGTGCGGGGCCAGCTGGAAGCAGGCGGCCTGCGCGGCGGTGAGCGACGCGGTCTGGCCGGGCTGCAGGTCCACGGTGGCGCCGGGCGCGCACGAGGCGGTCGTCGACGGCCCCTGCGTGGAGCCGGTGACGGAGCCGCCCGCGTCGCCGCCGCAGGCGGCCAGCGGCAGCGCGGCGAGGCAGAGGGCGGCGAGACCCAGGCGGTGATGGTTGGCGATCATTGGCTTGCGAGGCTCGGATCGGGTGCGTGACCATCCGCGCCGGGACCGGCGCGGACGACCCCGTCCAGAGCCATTCGCGTACCGGCGTGCCGCAATCTCCTATGTCGTTTATGGAGATGTATTTAGGGAGACGCGGACCGATTCGCCGGATGGCGCCCGGTTGCCGAGGATCCGGACAGCGGGGGGATGGAGATGCGAGGAATGGCGCGCGGAATGGACGTCCGCGCGGTGGATGTCGGCCGACGGCGCGATGTACAGAAATTTGACGGTGGGGATGCAGAGCGGAAAAACGTTCCGGGTCGATCCGAAATCCACGTGGCGGGTGACGAGAGCTCCCGGTGTGGGGAGAAGCATCGATGCGTCGCCGCGCCCTCGCGGCCCTCTCCCCCCACCCCCTCCCCCAAAACCGACCGGGGGAGGGGGAGACCTCATCGAGAGGAGAGGGTTTCCAGTGGGTTGGAGGCATCCTGCCCGCCTGGCTGGCCCCCTCCCCCGGGCCCCTCCGCCCGCTCCGCGGGGGAGGGGAGAACTCAACGCGGGCGGAGCCTCCGGAAACCGCGGGGATGCTTGGAAGGGCATCGCATCACGCGGAAATCAGACGAGTGCTCAGGTACCTGCGCGTCGCGATCGAAGCTACCCCCTCCCGTTGTCGGGAGGGGGTACGCGGCCCCAGCGGGGGGAGGGCTCGCGGGGGCTCCGCGGGGAAACGCGAGGAGGAATCGCCGATAGGGTTCGCGGATTCGTGGAATTCCGGAAAACGGAAGCGGGGCCGGAGATCTCACTCTCCGGCCCCGCCCGCCGCCCCGGCCCGCCCGATGCCGCGCTACTTCGAGGTGGCGAGCGTGGCGATGGCGGCGGCGGCGCCCAGGATGGCGGCGAACGGGCCCACGTAGTCGCGGATCACGTTGGAGCGCCGGCCCACCCGGATCTGGTCGCCCGAGCGGATGCGCATCTCCGACACGTCGGCGTCCGGGCGCTGCAGGTTCACCAGGATCTCGCGCCCGCCGCGCATCACGTGCACGCGGTCCAGCCGCCCGAACTCCGTCACCCCGCCCGCCGCCGCCACCGCCTGCCCCAGCGTGGTCTCGGGCGACAGCGTGTACAGGTTGGGGAGCCGCACCTCGCCGCCCACCCCCACGCGGTACAGGAAGTCGAACACGAAGTTGGGGTCGCGCTCGAAGCGCGAGATGGCCGTGCGCAGCCGCTCGCGGATCACCGAGCGGGGAACGCCGACCACGTGCACGTCGGAGAGCAGCGGGTGCTGCACGGTGCCGTCGGGGCTGATCCCGAAGTCGCCGCTGAACTCCGGCTGGCGGAACACGACCAGGTGGATGACGTCGCCCGGGCGCAGGTACACGCTGTCGGACGAGGCCTGCGCGGCGGCGCGCCCCGCGGGAACCAGGGCCAGGAGCGCGAGGAGGACAAGGACGGTTCGGCGCATGGAGGTGCGGAGGCGGAGGGAGGGGCGGGCGCTGGCGATCGCGCAACCTAAGCCGCGCGCCGGGGGGAAGTCCAGCCCGGGCACCGCGGGAGCGGGGAAACCGAAGCTTGTGCGAACTCGCCGCAGGCCGCATATTCACTGCGGCCAAGGGGTTGCCCACCGTGGCCGACCCGCTCCCGCCAGAATTCCCGACAAAACTCGCGCAGTCCTTCTCTCCAAGGCCCGTGCCCCGGACCCCAATGCCACGCATTCGTACGTTGCTCCTTCCCGCCGCCCTGCTGTGCGCCGGGTGGACCGCCAGCGCCCATGCGCAGGTCCGCGCGCCGCGGCCGCACAAGCGCATCGAGGTGGTGTCGCAGGGGATGACGCCGGCGCAGGTGCGCGCCGTGCTGGGCGAGCCGCTGCGCACGCGCCGCGAGGGAACGCTCACCTACCTGTACTACGCAAACGGCAGCGCGGCCGCCGGCGGCGACGACTACGTGGTGGTGCAGGACTGCCGCGTGGTGGGCGCGCACTTCGCCAACCCCAGCCGCTTCGTGGCCCGCGCCCCGGCCGACACCGGCACGCCGCCGGCCGCCGAGTGCCACGCGTCCGCCGCCGACTCGGCCTCGGCCCCGCCGGCGATGGCCATGCGCGCCGACACCCCGCGCACCCCCGCGCCGCCCACCGACGTGAACCCCGGCGGCGCCATGCCGGCGCAGCAGCCGCGGCTGGTGGCCGAGGACCGGCCGCTCCCGCAGCTGGGAGCCGGCGAGTGGCGCAGCAAGCTCACGCTGCGCCATCCGGGCACGCACCTGCTGGCCGTTCCCGCCGCCAGCATCAGCTCGCCCACCGGCTTCGGCGTGGACATGGGCGAGGCGTTCGTGGGCGTGGCCTACCAGGAGCGGACCCGCTTCACCACCAGCGACGACGCCACGGCGTCCATCGGCATGGGCTTCGGCGACCGCGACCGCCTGGTGGGGCTGGAGGTGTCGGCCACCTCGTACTCCACGCTGCGCGGCGGCGGGCCCTTCGAGACCGGCGGGCTGAACTTCAAGCTGCACCACGCCTTCGGCGACGTGTGGGGCGTGGCCGTGGGGTACGAGAACGCGGTGCGCTGGGGCGGATCCGACGCGGGGCAGAGTCCGTACGCCACCGTCACCCGCGTCTTCCGCCTGAACGACGACTCGTCGCGGCCCTTCAGCGCCATCGCCGCCACGCTGGGCGCGGGCGCCGGGCGCTTCCGCTCCGAGAGCGACGTGGCGGCGGACAGGAAGACCGTGAACCCCTTCGGGGCGATCGGGATCCAGGTGATCGAGCCGCTGTCGCTGACCGCCGACTGGAACGGGCAGGACCTGTACGCCGCGGCCTCCATCGCCCCCATCCGCCGCGTGCCGCTGGTGATCAACGCGGGCGTGGCCGACATCACCGGGAGCGCCGGCGACGGCGCGCGCTTCATCCTGTCCGCGGGGCTGGGCTTCCGCTGGCTTCCCCCCTTCTTCTGATCATGATGCCGACCCTACGCCGTACGAGCTTTGTCCTTGCCGCGGCCGCCGCGGTGCTGGCCGCCGCGCCGGCCGCCGCGCAGAGCGGGAACAACTCCGACAACAGCGGCTTCATCCCCAGCGGCAGCGGGGCGCACAGCGGCAGCTTCCTGGGGCCGGGGCTGCGCACCGAGAACGAGATGTTCGCCCGCAACGGCGACCGCGTGACCTTCCGCAACGCCCGCACCGGCTGCGCGCTGCGCGGCGCCGAGCGCGCGTACCGCGACAGCATCGCCGCCACCACGCCCACGGCGGCCGAGGCGCGGGTGCAGACGCTGCTGGGCGCCCGCGACGGCACCGGCGACGCGGATGCCGTCGCCGCGGCGCTCGCCCACGGCGCGGCGCCCGACTCGCCGCTGGGGCGCGCGGCGCGCTCGCTGGCCGACGCGCTGAACGGGCTGATGCGCGACCGCGGCGCCTGCGGGGCCGACCGCGACAGCTTCGACGAGGCGCCGCAGTGGCAGGAGGCCATCCGCGCCTTCAACGACTACATCCACAACGCGCCCGACTCGGCGTTCAGCCCGCCCGCGCCCGAGCTGCTGGCCATCCACGACGCGCTGCAGAGCGTGGTCTACCACACGCTGCGCAACCCCAACGCGCCGTGACCGGGCAGTCCCCCGCCCTGACCCCCGCCACCGTCCTGGTCGCCGCGCGCGAGCAGGTTTCGGCCGAGGTGGAGGGCGGGGCGGTGATCCTGAACCTGGCGGACGGGGTCTACTACGGGCTGGACGGCGTGGGCGCGCGGGTGTGGGAGATGCTGCGCGAGCCGCGCCCGCTGGCCCAGGTGCGCGACGCCGTGACCGCCGAGTACGAGGTGGACGCGGAGACGGCGTGGAACGACCTGGAGCGGCTGCTGGGCGACCTGCTGGAGCGCGGGCTGGTGGAGGTCGTCTCCGCCGCCGGCGCCTGAGCCCGGCGCGGTGAGCGGGATCGCCGGCATCGTTCCCCCGCCCGGCGCGCCGGTGGACGCCGCGGTGCTGGAGCGGATGGCTTCCTGCCTCTCCAATCCCTTCGCGGACGGGACGCGGGCGCGGGTGCTGGAGGGATGCGGCCTGGCCCACGCGCTCCTGCGCACGGGCGACGAGGACGACGCGCCGCCGCAGCCCTTCTCGCTCGACGGCCGCGCCTGGACCATCGCCGACGCGCGGATCGACGGGCGCGACGAGCTCGTCCGCGAGCTGCGGGGCGCGGGGGAAGAGGCGCGGCCGGATGCGCCCGCCGCGGAGCTGATCCTCCGCGCCTGGGCCGCGTGGGGGGCGGGATGCGTGGACCGGCTGCTGGGCGACTTCGCCTTCGCCGTGTGGGACGCGCCGCGGCGGACGCTCTTCTGCGCGCGCGACCCGCTGGGGTTGAAGCAATTCTTCCATGCATCTCCCGGCGGCGCCTTCGTCTTCTCCAGCTCGCTCGACTGCGCGCTCGCGCACCCGGGCGTGGGGCGCGCGGTGGACGAGGCCGCGGTGGCCGACTTCCTGGTCCACGGCTTCCACCAGGACGGGGAGAGGACCATCCGCCGCGAGGTCCGCGCGCTGGCGCCGGGGCACGCGCTGGAGGTGCGGGACGGGAGGATGCGGGTGCGCCGCTGGTGGACGCTGCCGGTGGACGAGCCGCTCCGCCTCCGCGGGCCGGGCGAGTACGCCGAGCGCTTCGTCGACCTCCTCGGCGCGGCGGTGCGCGACCGGATGCCGCGCGGCGGCGTCTCCATCTTCCTGAGCGGCGGGCGCGATTCTCCCGCCGTCGGGGCGATGGCGCGCGAGGCCGCACGGGGTGGGGACCGGCAGGGGGAGATCCGCGGCTTCACCGCCGTCTACCGGCGCCTCTTCGCCGACGACGAGGGGCGGTGGGCGGAGATGGCCGGGCGGGCGCTGGAAATCCCCATCACCTGGCTCCCGCTGGACGGCTACCGCGTGTTCGAGCGGTGGGAGGCCGATCCGCTCTTCGCGCGCCCCGAGCCCACCGACTCGGCGCTGATGGCCATCGAGGTGGACCAGTGGTCGCAGGCCGCCTCGCACGCGCGGGTGCTGCTGACCGGCTTCGGGGGAGACGCGGTGCTGCGCGAGTCGCGCTCGCGCCTCACGCGGCTGGCGCTGGGCGGGCACCTGCTGCGCGCCGCGTATGAGGGACTGCAGTACGCGCGGCACCACCGCCGCCTCCCCCGCCCCGGCGTGCGCACCTGGCTGCGGACGCGCGGCACGCGCCAGGGGTGGAACGCGGAGATGCCGCCCTGGCTTGCGGACGACTTCGTCCGTCGCGCGGGGGTGGCGGAGCGGATCGCGGCGCAGAACGCGCGGGAGATGCCGCCGCACCCCGCGCGCCCCGAGGCGGGCGAGCAGCTGGCCTCGCCGCTCTGGCCGCACCTGTTCCGCTGGATGGACCCGGGAACCACGCGCATCCCGCTGGAGGTGCGGCACCCCTTCTTCGACCTGCGGCTGGTGCGCTTCCTCCTGTCGGTGCCGCCCGCGCAGTGGTACAACGACAAGGGGCTGCTGCGGATCGGGATGCGGGGCCGCCTCCCCGAAGCGCTGCTGGCGCGCCCCAAGACGCCGCTGGCGGGCGACCCGCTGGCCGCGCGCCACCGGGCGGAGGGCGATGCTTGGCTCGATGGCCGCGCGCTGGGCCCCGAGGCGGCGCCGTTCGTGGACGCGGACCGCGTCCCCCGCGCCGCCGGCGGACGGATGGACGCCCCCGCGGACCCGCTCTGGCTGCACCTGCGGCCGCTGGCCCTTTCGCTCTGGCTCCGGCGCGGCGCCTAAGCACCTTTCGGAACAACCGGTGTACAAGCCGTCCGGACACCCCGCACCCGCACACGAGGATCGACGCGATGCAGCTCCCCACCCGCAAGAGCTACCAGGCCCCTGCGCTGAAGGTGTACGGCGACGCGCGCGCGCTGACGCAGACCGCCGCGACCAACAACAACATGAACGACCCCGGGAACAGCTCGCAGACCAAGACGTGAGCGGCGCGGGCGGAGCCGTGCGCTCCGCCCGGCTGCACCCGCGGCGCCTTCGGGGCGCCGCCGCTCCGCCGCCGCTGCCGGTTCGCTTGCACTACCTCCTGTACGGCCTCCAGGTCCAGACCGACCGCGCCCTCCCGGGGCTCCGCGCCGAACCCGGCGCCGGGCCCCCGGACGTGCGCATGTGGATCGGCGCGCACCCGCCCGGGTGCGCGCCGTCCGCCGTCTCCGAGCCGTGGTACGTGGCCAATCGGTCCTCTCCCGAGGGAGAGCCCGCGCTGGCCGTCTTCCGCGGCGGCGGCTGGTTCCGGCTGCGCTACGCCGACGGCACCGAGTTCACCGTCGACCAGGCGGGGACCCGCGTCGGCTGCACCTGGCGCCCCGAATCCACCCTCGAAGACACCTCCACCTACCTGCTGGGCCCCGTCTGCGGTCTGGTGCTGCGGCTGCGCGGGCTCTCCGCGCTGCACGCCAGCGCCGTCTCGGCGGGAGATTCGGCCTTTCTCCTCTGTGGCCCCGCCGGAGCGGGAAAGTCGACCACCGCGGCCGCGTTCGCCGCGCGCGGCCGCCCCGTCCTCTGCGACGACGTGGCGGTGCTGGACGTCGATGGAGATGGCGTGAAGGTCCGCCCCGCGTATCCCCACCTGCGGCTGTGGCCGGACTCGGTGCGCAACCTTTTCGGGCCAGCGGCCGACCTCCCCGCGCTCACGCCCAACTGGGAGAAGCGCTACCTGGACCTGGGCGCGCGCGGCGAGTCCTTCCATCCCCGCCCCCTCCCCGTCCGCGCCGTGTACCTCATCGCCCCGCGCGAGGAGGCCGGCGCGCCGCGGCTGCAGCCGGTCCCCGCGGCGGACGCGGTGCTGGCGCTGGTCGCCAACACCTATCTCGGCTGGCTCCCGGACATGGCCGCGCATGGTCGCGACCTGGCGCGCTACGCCGCGCTCGTCCGCCAGGCCGCGGTGAAGCTCGTCGTCCCGCACGCCGACCCCGCCCGCCTCCCGGATCTCTGCGAGCTGATCGAGGCGGACTTCACCGCGCGCGCCGGAGGGGCCACGTGATCGACACCTACGGCGCCGGCGCGTACGGCCGCATGCTGGCCGACCGGTCGCGGGTGGATGCCTACGCGGCCGCGATCGAGGCCGTCGTCCGCCCCGGCTCGATCGTGCTCGACATCGGCACGGGGACGGGGTTCTTCGCGCTGCTGGCGGCACGGCTCGGGGCGCGGCGGGTGTACGCGGTCGATCCCACCGACGCCATCCGCACCGCGCGCGAGGTGGCGCGCGACAATGGAATGGCGGACCGCATCGAGTTCATCCAGGACGTCTCCACGCGGGTGACGCTTCCGGAGCGCGCCGACGTGGTCGTCTCCGACCTCCGCGGCGTCCTCCCGCCCTTCCAGCGGATCGTGGCCACGCTGCGCGACGCGCGCGAGCGGCTGCTGGCGCCGGGCGGCGTCCTCGTCCCCGCCGCCGACGTGCTGCTGGCCGCGCCGGTGGAGGCCGAACGGGCGTGGGAAGACGCGGTGGGACCCGCGTCGGTGCTGGGGTTCCGCTTCGCGGCCGTGCGGCGCGCGGCGTGCAACGACTGGCGGCGCGGCGTCTTCGACCCCGACCAGCTGCTGGCCGCCCCGCGCGAGTGGGCGCGGATGGACTACGCGATGCTCGCCGAAACCGACGTGCGCGGCGGGGCCGAGTGGCGCGCCGAACGGGCCGGGACCGCGCACGGGCTGGCCGTCTGGTTCCGCGCCGAGCTGGCGCCCGGCATCGCGTTCGACTCCGGTCCGGGGAACACCACCATCTACCAGACCGCCTTCTTCCCCTTCCCCGAGCCGGTGCGGCTCGAAGCGGGCGGCGGCGTGCGGGCGGCGCTCGAGGCGCGGCTGGTGGGCGGCGACTACCTCTGGCGCTGGGACACCACGCTGGACCGCGACGGGGCCGATGCGATCTCCTTCCGGCAGTCCACCTTCCTCGCCACCCTCCCCTCGCCGGACCGGCTGCGCCGCCGCGCGGACACGTTCGTGCCGCGGCTTAATGGGAACGGCGAGGTCGCCGCGTTCGTCCTTTCGCGCATGGACGGCGGCGCCAGCGTGGGCCAGATCGCGCGCGAGCTGATGGCGCGCTTCCCCGGGCGGTTCGACCGCTGGGAGGCGGCGCTCTCGCACGTGGGCACCTTCTCCGAGACGTACGGCGAGTGATGGCGGCGGCGGACGGGCATGCGCGGACGGCGGATCGGGCCGATCGGGGGGATGCGGAGCGGCGCCCCGTCTCTGCGCGCGAGCTTCTCCTCCGGGCCGCGCGGATGGGGACGGCGGAGGATGATGCTTCGCTCGGGGGGATGGAGTGGCCGCACGTCTTCGCCCTGGCGGAGCGGCACCGGATGATCCCGCTCCTGCACCGCCATCTCGCGGACGCCCCGCTCCCCGCCGAGGTGTCCGCGGAGCTGCGCGCGCGCAACCGCGACGAGGTGCACCGCGCGCTCCGCCTCGCCGCCGAGCTGCGCCGGCTCCTGGCCGCGCTCGGCGCCGCGGGGATCGAGGTACTGGCGTACAAGGGGCCGGCGCTCGCCGTCCAGGCGTACGGAGACCTGTCGCTGCGCTCCTTCGTCGATCTCGATCTCCTCGTGCGGCCCGGCGACGTCCCGCGCGCGCTCGGGGTGCTCGACGCGCAGGGATATGCACCCGCCCTCGCCCTTTCGCCCGCGCAGGAGCGCTACTTCCGGCGCGTGGATGGGGATTACCCGCTCGTGCATCGCCAGACGGAGCTGCTGGTCGAGCTGCACGCGCGCGTCTCGTCCGAGCGCTTCTGCATGCCGGTGGAGACGCACGGCCTGATGCGCCGCGCGCAATCCGTCCCCGTCGGCGGCGGCGCGATGCGGACGCTGGGGGATGACGATCTCCTCCTCGTCCTCTGCGTCCACGGCGCCAAGCACCGGTGGAAGCGGCTGGAGTGGCTGGCCGCCGTCGCCGCGCTCCTCCGCGGCCAGCGCGGGGACGTCGCCACGGTGCTCGAGCGTGCGACGCAGGCGCGCGCGCGGCGGACGGTTCTCCTGGGACTGTCGCTCGCGCGGCGGCTTCTGGACGCGCCGTTGCCGCCCGCGGTGGTACGGGAGATCGAGGGAGACGCGGCGCTCTCCAGGCTGGCGGACGAGGCGGTGCGGCGGATGTTCGAGGAGACGGGGGACGAGGGGGAGGATACGGCGGCGAACCTGGCGTTCAACCTCCGCGCGCGCGACGGGACGATGGACCGCGCGCGCTACGCCGGGCGCTGGCTCTTCGGCCCGTCGCCGGAGGACTGGCGCTGGGCGCATCTCCCCGACGCGCTCTTCCCCCTCTACCGCGTGCTGCGGCCCGTGCGGCTCCTGATGCGCCACGGCGGGAGGCGCGGCGGATGAGCGCCACCGGCGACACCGCGCGCCCGCCGCTGCGGCGCGTCCTTCCCGCGCTGCTGCGCGAGCTCTGGCGGCTGGACGCGCGGCGGGTGGTGGCGTCGCTGGTCCTGTCGCTCGCCGCGGCCGGCTTCGAGGCCGCGGGCGTGGTGATGCTGGTGCCGCTCCTCACCGCCGTCGGCCTTCCCGCTCCCGCCGGCTCCGCGGGGAGGATGGGCGGGCTGGCCCGGCACGCGCTGGCGACGGTGGGGCTGCGGCCCACGCTGGCGGCGGTGCTCGGGCTCTTCGTCGCCATCACCGCGGCGAGCGCGCTGGTCACCCGCGCGCAGAACCTGGCCGCGTGGCGCCTGGAACAGGCCACCGCGCTCACCTTCCGCCGCCGCCTCTACGCGGCCATCGCCGGCGCGCGCTGGCTGCACTTCACCCGCATCCGCTCGTCGGACCTGGTGCACGCGCTCACCGGCGAGTGCGACCGGTGCGCGCGCAGCTCGTCGTACCTCATCTCCGTTCTCACCTTCCTGCTCGTTTCGCTCGCGTACTTCGCGCTGGCGCTGCGCGTCTCCGTCCCCGCGTCGCTGGTGGCCGCCGGGTGCGGCGCGGTGCTGCTGGTGGCGCTGCGCGGCTACTCGCGCTCCGTCCGCCGCCACGGCGAGGGGCTGCGCGAGGCGCACGCCGAGATGACCGCCGCCGCCAGCGAGCACCTGCAGAGCATGAAGACGGTGAAGAGCTACGGCGCCGAGGAGCGCAACGTGGCGCTCTTCGGCGCCGCCGCGCAGCACGCGGCCGACGTGCACCTGCACGCCACCCGCATCTATGGCGACTCGCGCGCGCTGTTCAGCATCGGCTCGGTGGTGCTGCTCGGCGTGGTGACCTGGGTGTCGGTGGCCGTATTGAAGCTCCCCGGCGCCTCCACGCTGCTGCTGGCCTTCATCTTCTTCCGCGTGGTCCCGCGGCTGCAGAACCTGCAGACGTACCACCAGCTGCTGCTGCACGACCTTCCCGCGTACGAGTACGTCACCGGGCGCATCGCCGCGCTGGAGGCCGAGCGCGAGCGCCTCTCCCCCGGCGAGCCCGTGCACGCGCTGGCACGGGGGATCCGCTTCGAAGGCGTCTCGTTCGGCTACCCCGGCGTGGAGCGCGACGCGGTCGGCGGGGTGGACCTGGAGATCGGGGCGCGGAGGACGACGGCCATCGTGGGCCCCTCCGGATCGGGGAAGACTACCGTGGCCGACCTGGTGATGGGGCTCGTACCCCCGAGGTCGGGCCGCGTGGTGGTGGACGGGCGGGTGCTGGACGAGGAATGGATGCGCGGGTGGCGCGAGGGGATCGGGTACGTGGCGCAGGACACCGTCCTTTTCCACGACACCGTGCGCGCCAACCTCCTCTGGGCGCGCCCCGGCGCGACCGACGCGGAGATGCGCGAGGCGCTGCGCCAAGCGGCGGCGGACGGCTTCGTGGACGCGCTGCCGCAGGGGATGGAGACGGTGATCGGCGACCGCGGCGTGCGCCTTTCCGGCGGCGAGCGGCAGCGGCTGGCGCTGGCCCGCGCGCTCCTGCGCCGCCCCGCGCTGCTCATCCTGGACGAAGCCACCAGCGCGCTCGACACCGAGAACGAGCGGCGCATCCGTGACGCCATCGGCGCGCTGCACGGCCACGTCACCATCCTCCTCATCACCCACCGTCTCTCCAGCGTCCGCGACGCCGACGCCATCCACGTGATGGAGTCCGGGCGCCTGGTGGAGAGCGGCACCTGGGCGGAACTGGTTGCCAAGCCCGGCGGACGCTTCCGCGCGCTGTGGCGCAGCCAGGAGGCGGACGAAGAGGAGTCAGACTAATACCGGATCCGGAAAATGAGTCTGTGCTTCCGCGCCGCCCCCCGCCCGACGTCATCCTGAGGCCGGCCACACCGTAACCAGCGTCTGCACGAGAGGTTGCAGGCCGAAGGATCTATCGGCACGGCAGCACGTGATTCGGCGAGCTGCACTGATGCTTCCGGCGGATTCCGTATAAAAGATTAGAATCACACGGAGGGAACGAAGGAAGCGGAGGACTCATCGCAATTCCTCCGCTTCCTCCGTTCCCTCCGTGTGATTCCGCTTTACTCCGGTGTCTCGTCGTGCAGCGGGATCTCGGCGCGGACGCGGGTGCCCGTGCCGGGGGTGCTGGCGACCTCCACCCGCCCGCCGATGTAGCCCGCCCGCTCCTTCATCCCGAACAACCCCAGTCCCCCGCCCTCCGTCGACATCACATTGTCCGGGTCGAAGCCGCGCCCGTCGTCCTCCACCGTGACGACGAGGCGGCCGCGCTCGTGCGCCAGCGTGACGGTCGCGCGGGTGGCGCGTGCGTGGCGGACAACGTTGGAGAGCGCCTCCTGCACGATGCGGTAGGTGGCCAGCTCCGCCTCGGGCGGGAGGTCGCCGGCCACGTCGTCGGCGCGCAGCTCCACCTTCAACCCGGCGATCTCCTCCAGCGAGCGGGCGTGGCCCTCGATGGCCGGAACCAGCCCCAGCTCGTCGAGCGCGGGCGGGCGCAGGCCGCGCGCGAAGCGGCGAATCCCCTCCAGCGCGCGGGAGACGTCCTCGCGCATCCCGTCCAGCAGCGGCTCCATCTGCGCGGGGTCGCGGCTGTTGCGCACCACGCGGATGCGGATCAGGAGCGCGGCCAGCATCTGCGCGGTCTCGTCGTGCAGCTCGCGGGCGATGCGCTTGCGCTCCTCCTCGGCCGCGCTCAGGGCGCGCGCGGCCACCTCGCGCAGCCGCGTCCGATACGCGGCGGCGGTGTCGAGCATGGCGTTGAAGGTGCGCCGCAGCCGCTCCAGCTCGCGGTCGGCCACGGGAGAGACGGGGGCGCGCCGGTCCAGCTCGCCGCGCTGCACGCGGGCGGCGGTGCGCTCCAGGTCGTCCAGCGGGCGCAGCGCCACGCGGAGGATCACCGCGTTCACCAGCAGGGTGACGGCGATGCCGATCAGCGCCAGCAGCCCGGTGAAGCCCAGCAGCGAGGCGCCGGGCTCGTCGCGCACGAAGCGCGCGGTCACCAGCGTCCCGAAAAGGGTGCCGACCAGCACCAGCACCGCGTTGGCGATCAGGATCTTGTAGAAGAGGGGGATGCGGAGCAGCGCGCGCACGGACCCCGGGAGGCGCGATGGCGGCGCGTGCGGCGCGGCGTTCGGCTCGTCCGTCTCCGGTGCGTCGTCCATGCGCGGATCAGGCGGGATTTCTGGGGGATCGGAAACGGTGCGGAAGATACCGGCGGCGATCCGTCGTGGACAGGATTCGGTGCGTTCTCCCGGCATCGCTGGATCTCACGCGGAGACGCGGAGACGCGGGGGGGTTGGCGCGGGGACGGGCATCCCCGCGCCGCGCTTTCATTCGACCGAGACGACGGGGAGAATCTCCTTGCCGGCCAGCAGAGTGACGATCCGTTCGAGCCAGCGCTGGTCCGTCTCGTCGAAGGCGGCGGGGAGGGTGCTGTCCACGTCCAGCACGGCGATCAGCTCGCCGCGCGCGTCCAGCACCGGCACCACGATCTCCGACGCGGAGGCCGAGTCGCAGGCGATGTGGCCGGGGAAGGCGTTCACGTCCGCGACGAGCTGCGTCCGCCGCTCGCGCGCCGCGGCGCCGCAGACCCCGCGCGCGAAGTCGATCTCCAGGCACCCCATCGTCCCCTGGTACGGGCCGACGAGCAGGCGCGTGGCGCCCACCCGGCGGTAGAAGCCCGTCCAGAAGAAGTAGGGGAACGCGTTGTGGAGGAGGCAGACCACCGTGGTCATCGCCGCCAGCAGGTCGCGCTCGGGGGCGAGCACCGCCTCGATCTGCGCGGCCACGTCGCGGTAGCGCTCCTCCTTCGCCGCCGCGTCCATCCGCAGTTCGCCCGTCCGGTCCGCCACCAGCGTGTATTCCGCCATCGTCCGTACTCTATCTCTCGTTGAAGAAACCTGGCCTCACGCGGAGCCGCGGAGACGCGGAGCGGGTTCCCATGCACCTCCGCGTCTCCGCGTGAGATCCAGCGATGCGCGGAAGACGCGGAAACCTCAGTCCGCCGCTTCCGCCTCCATGATGCGCGCCGCGGGGGAGGCGTGGCCGGGGTCGGAGCGGACGATCATCACGCCACCGAGGGTCAGGATCGCGCCGAGGAGCGCCCACTCCGACGGCCGCTCGTGCAGCAGCACCGCCGCGCAGGCGACCGCGACCACGGGGCTCAGGTTGGAGAAGATGGCGGTGCGCGTGTTGCCGATCCGCTCCACGCCGCGATACCAGATCAGGTATGCCAGCCCGATGGCGAAGAGCGCCGAGAACACCAGCGCCGCCCAGTCCAGCACGTCCACCTTCCCCCAGTCCTGCCGCACCAGCGCGGGCGAGCCGAGCGCCACCAGCCCGACCGCGCCGGTCCACATCGTCCACGCGGTGGTGCGCACCGCGCCGTACTTGCGCACCATCGGCCGGGCGCTGACGGTGTACGCCGCCCACGCGAATGCGGCGAAGATCAGGATCACGTCGCCCGTGACCTCGCGCGCGCTGCGCAGCCCGATCCCCGAGCCGGTGATCAACGCGATCCCGCCGATGGCGACCGCAGCGCCGCCCCAGGTGCGCCACCCCGGGCGCTCGTGTCCGGTCAGCGCGGAGAGCATCGCGGTCATCACCGGGCTCACCGCCAGGATCAGGCTGGCGCTTCCCGCGGGCGTCCGCGCGAGCCCCAGCACGAAGCATCCCTGGTAGATCACGTTCCCCAGGATCCCCAGCCCGATCAGCCGGAGTACGTCGCGGCGCTCGGGGCGGCCCACGTCGCCCTGCGCGCGCATCACCATCCACACGAACACGCTGGCGATGCAGAAGCGGAGGGCGTTGAAGGCCAGCGGATCGAACTGCGCCAGCGCGTGCTTCACCACCGAGTAGTTCACGCCCCACACGAGCACCATCAGCGAGAGCGCCGTCTCCGTCCATCCCCAGCCGGGAACGGGGCCGCCCGCCTCCGCCTGGATCGCGCTCGCTTCCACCTCCTGCCGCGTCATCCCTCCGCCTTTCCTTGAACGGCACGCGGGAAGGGCACCGGCCCCTCCCGCGCTTCGTCGTCTCCATTCTATCCCGCCCGCAGCTTCGCCGCACGTTACACCTGCGCCGCGATCCGGTTCGCCGCCGCGTCTCCGCGTAAGGCCCAAGAGAATCAGCCCCCCGCCCGTGAATTGGGCGAGGGGCCGAAGTCCGTCAGCCGGTCAGGCGAGGTCAGACACCGTAGCGGCGGCGGGCGTCGCGCTCCTCGGCCACGCACTGGTTGCGCACCCGGCTCTGGTAGCTCAGGTCCAGCGGGCGCTGGCGCGCCAGGGCGCGGCACTGCGCGTCGTGGTTGCGCTTCCACGCGTCGAACGCGCCGCGGTTGCTGCTGCTCGAACCGCCGTACACGTTGCCGCGCGAGTCGTAGTAGCGGCCCGTGCGCGAATCGTAGTAGCGGCCGGTGCGCGGGTCGTACGAGCGGCCGAAGCGGTCCGTGGTGCGGCCGCTGGTGCTGCCGTACTGGTCGCGGTAGCGCGGATCGTAGCGCCGGTCGTAGCGGTTGTTGCCGCGGCCGCAGTTGGCCACCGTGTTGTGCGGGTTCCCGCGCCCGATGCACCACCCCGGCGGCACCCGGCGGCTCAGCGTGCCGTTGCTGCGGCGCCAGCTGTCGCTGCGGCGGTCGTCCCGCCGGTCGTCACGCCGATCGGTGTGGCGGTCGCCGTCGCGGTCGTCGTGGCCGCGGCCGTGCTCCTTGGCCTCGTGCCCGCGGCCGTTCCCATGCCCGTTCCCGTGCTGGGCCAGTGCCGGCGACGCCGAGAACGCGGCGGCCACCACCAGGGCCAGGGGGAGGGTCAGCTTGCTCGTCATTGGTCAGAAACTCCTGGTTACGGCGATCTGCTACGCCCGTTTGGCCGTGGAAGGAGCAAGGGCGGTGCCATCTCCGGTATTCCCAAGCGGATGGGAGATTTTTCAGCGGGCGCGCGGCTTTGCCCGTCCGCGCACGAAACGGACGGTGGCGCCGCGTCCACGCGCGGGGACGGGAGGCGTCCGCCGGGGGGACAGTGGGCGCACCCGGCCCCTCCGCGCCTCTCCCGCATCGCTGGATCTCACGCGGAGACGCGGAAGCGCTTCCATACACCTCCGCGTCTCCGCGTCTCCGCGTGAGATCCAGCATCTTCAAACGGAGAGAACCGAAAGGGGGGACGACGAAGATGTATACGGTATTCACCCATCTTGCCACGCGCCGTTCACCGCGCCTAGTTTGGCGCCCATCCATCCCCATCTTCCCCGATCTCCCACGCAGGAGCCCGACCCGATGAAACGTGCGCCGTACGCGCTCGTGCTGGCGGCGGCCGCGGCGTGCGCAGGGGGGCAGGCACGTCCGGCCACGCGGCCGGGCGCGCAGAGCCAGCCCGCCCCCGCGCGCGCCCCGACGCCCTTCCCCAGCACGTACCGCCCCTTCGCGTCCACCCCCACGCTCATCCGCGGCGGCACGGTGATGACCGCGGCGGGGCAGGTGATCCCCAACGGCCAGGTGCTGATGGTGGACGGGAAGATCGCCGCCGTGGGCGCCACCGTAACCGCGCCCGCGGGGGTGACGGTGATCGATGCCACGGGGAAGTACGTCACCCCCGGCATCATCGACGACCACTCGCACCTGGGCGTCTACCCGAGCCCCGAGGTGCAGGCGCACAGCGACGGCAACGAGGCCACGCAGCCCAACACCGCCGAGGTGTGGGCCGAGCACTCCGTCTGGCCCCAGGACCCCGGCTTCGTGCGCGCGCTGGAGGGCGGCGTCACCACCCTGCAGATCCTTCCCGGAAGCGCCAACCTGTTCGGCGGGCGCAGCGTGGTGCTGAAGAACGTGCCCAGCCGCACCGTGCAGGGGATGAAGTTTCCCGGCGCGCCGTACGGGCTGAAGATGGCCTGCGGCGAGAACCCCAAGCGCGTGTACGGCAACCGCGGCGGGCCGTCGACCCGGATGGGCGAGATGGCGTGGGACCGGCAGGCCTGGATCCGCGCGCAGGCGTACCGCGAGAAGTGGGACCGCTGGGACCGCGGCGACCACTCGGGAACCGCGCCCGAGCGCGACCTAGAGCTGGAGACCATGGCCGGCGTGCTGCGCGGCGAGATCCTGGTGCACAACCACTGCTACCGGGCCGACGAGATGGCGCAGATGATCGACATGTCGCGCGAGTTCGGCTACCACATCCGCTCGTTCCACCACGGCGTGGAGGCGTACAAGATCCGCGACCTGCTGGCAGCCGACTCCATCAGCGCCTCGCTCTGGGCCGACTGGTGGGGGTTCAAAATGGAGGCGCTGGACTTCACCCGCGCCAACCTCCCGCTGGTGTTCGAGGCCGGCGTGCGCGCCATCGTGCACTCCGACGACCCCACGGGAATCCAGAAGCTGAACCAGGAGGCGGCCAAGGCCATCGAGGCGGGGCGGGAGATCGGCATTGACGTGTCGCCCAACGACGCGCTGCGCTGGATGACGGCCAACCCCGCGTGGGCGCTGGGGATCGACCGCTGGGTGGGCACGCTGGAGCCGGGGAAGAACGCCGACGTGGTGATCTGGTCCGGCAACCCCTTCTCGGTCTACACCCGCGCCGACCAGGTCTTCATCGACGGCGCGCTGATGTTCGACCGTTTCAACCCGCGGCGCCAGCCCCGGACCGACTTTGAGGTGGGACTGTTCCCAGCGGAGGCCAGCCAGTGAGAACCCGAATCGTCGCCGCCGCCATGCTCCTGGCCGCGGCCCCCGCCGCGGCGCAGACCGTGGCCATCGAGGGCGGCACCGTGTACACCGCCGCCGGCGCGCCCATCCGCGGCGGCACCGTGCTCATTCAGGACGGCCGCATCTCCGCCGTCGGCGCCGGCATCGCCATCCCCGCCGGTGCCGTCCGCATCGACGCGCGCGGGAAGTGGGTGACGCCGGGGCTCTTCGAGAGCTCCACCAACCTGGGCCTGGTCGAGGTCGGCGGCGTCCAGGAGACCAACGACTTCCGGATGCAGGACACCGACCGCGTGGCCGCCGGCTTCAACGTGGCCGACGGGCTCAATCCCCGGTCGATGGTGATCCCGGTCACGCGCATCGCCGGGGTGACGACCGCGGTGAGCCGGCCCACCGGCGGGCTGATCGCCGGGCAGGGCGTGCTGCTGGACCTGGACGGCAGCCGCGTGGAGACCATGCTGATCCGCAACCCCGCGGGGATGTGGGCCAGCATCGGCGAGAACGCGCGCGACGCGGGGCACGGCGCCCGCGGCGGCATCATCATGCGCCTGCGCGAGGTGCTGGAGGACGCGAAGGCGTACGGCCGCAACCCGGCGAGCTACGACCGGGGCGAGAGCCGCGAGCTTTCCGTGAGCCGGCTGGACCTGCAGGCGCTGCAGCCGGTGCTGGCCGGGCGCCTTCCGCTGGTGGTGGAGGCGCACCGCGCGGCCGACATCCAGGAGGCCATCCGCGTGGCCCGCGAGTACGGGCTGAAGCTGATCATCTCCGGCGGCACCGAGGGGTGGATGGTGGCGCAGGACCTGGCCGCCGCGCACGTGCCGGTGATCGTGAAGGTGCTGAACAACCTTCCCGCCAGCTACGAGGCGCTGGGCGCGCGCTACGAGAACGCCGCGCTCCTGCGCCGGGCCGGCGTGCAGGTGGCCATCACCAGCGGCGAGACCTTCAAGGCGTACAACATCCGCCAGGAAGCCGGCAACGCCGTGGCCTACGGGCTCCCGTGGGAGGAGGCGTTCCGCGCGGTGACCCTCTACCCCGCGCAGATCTGGGGCGTGGCGGACCGCTACGGGTCGCTGGAGCCGGGGAAGGTGGCCAACGTGGTGGTGTGGGACGGCGACCCGCTGGAGCTGCTGACCCGCGTGGAGCACGTGTTCATCCGCGGCCGCGAGATCCCGCTGGTGAGCCGCGAGACGCAGCTCCGCGACCGCTACCGCCACCTCGACGATTCGCGGGCGTACCGGCAGTAGGCGGAAGTACGAAAGTACGATTTCGGTAGATGGCGATCGGGCGTCCCCCGTGCTTCGGCGCGGGGGACGCTTCGCTTTGGGCTCACGCGGAGACGCGAGAATTCTTACCGGGTCTGGCAATCACCTGAGCATCGCAAACGCACAAAGAGACGTCATCCTGAGGCCGGTCACACCGTTATTGCCCCCACACGAACGGCAGCAGGCCGAAGGATCTATAGGCGAGGTCGCACGTGCGCTTGCCGGATTGCACGATCGATCCCGAACTCGGCATCACCGGCTGGACGGAGTTCTTCGCGGCTCTGCATCTCTCCGTGAGATCCACCCGCTCTGGAGATAGACGAAATTTACAATTGCGGTCATTAAACGCATGGTTTAGATTTAGGTCGTCTTCCTGAGACAGCTAAGTTGGGCGTTGGAGATTCTCCCGGTGCGCAACCGCGTGACGGGAGGGGCGGATCCACTTCCGTCCTCTTTAGCCCTTCACGAGCAGAGACGAGGACGCCTTCATGCGCCGGCCTGGTCTGGCGCGCACCATCCCCTGTGGAAGGAGGAAGGATGCGACGGTTCTCCACCCTGCGCGGCGCCGCGGCGCTGCTGGCCATCATCGCGGCCGCCGCGTGCGACACGCCCACGGCCTCGCCGGCCGCCCGCACCCCGGCGCAGACACCCGCGCGCTTCACCCTGTCGGCGCCCACCGGGCTCTCCGTCACCAACTCGGGCGGCTACCCGCTGGTCAGCTGGACCGCGCCAGCGGGCGCCACCTCGTACAAGGTGAGCCTCATCAACTACAACACCGTGAACGGTGCCTACCAGCGCCGCTTCATCGGTACGCTCGCCACCGTCACCTCCACGTCGTATCTCGACACCGCGAACCCCTGGACGGGCTCGTACATGAAGTGCGACATCGAGGGGCCGGACGGGAACATCTACGGCGGCTGGTACGAGTACCAGGTGATCGCGAACTACCCCACCGGCAGCAGCCTGGACGCCCGCATCTACGCCCCGATCGGCGACTGCTGACCGCTGCGGCCTGGAATCGAAGCGTCCCCCGCGCCTTCGCGGGGGACGCTTCGCTTTTGATCTCACGCGGAGACGCGGAGACGCGGAGACGCAGAGAACTCATCGCTGGACGGAGTTCTCCGCGGCTCCGCGTGAGGCATTTCCATCGGCCAAGCAGGATCGTAGGATGGACGCGCCACGGTCCTCATCCCCAGACGCGTATCCCGATGCCCGAATCGCTCCGCACGCGCCTGACGCGCATCGCCGTCACCCACTTCTTCCCCGCGTACCGGGGGACGGGCGGCAGGATCACCTACATCGCCGACGACTGGTACGAGGTGCGGGTGGAGATCCCGCTGAGCCGGCGCACGCGCAACTACGTAGGCACCATCTTCGGCGGCAGCATGTACGGCGCGGTGGACCCCATCTACATGGTGATGCTGATCAAGCTGCTCGGCCCCGGCTACACCGTGTGGGACAAGTCCGCGTCCATCCGCTTCCGCAAGCCCGGCCGCACCACGCTGCACGCCCGCTTCACCCTGGACGACGCGGAGCTCGGCGCCATTCGCCAGGCGCTGAAGACGGAGCGCGCCCTCGACCGCACCTACCGCATCGAGCTGGCGGACGCGGAGGGCACCGTGCACGCCGAGGTGGAGAAGGTGATCCACATCCGCCCCCAAAAGCGCTCCGGTGCCGCATCCGCCGCCGACGCCGCGGGATGACAGATTTTATCGGCGCCCATAGATTGTCTCCGGAAGTGGGTGACGCCGGGGCTCTTCGAGAGCTCCACGAACCTGGGCCTGGTCGAGACCTCGCTGGAGGGCGGGCGCGCGTACCAGGCGCTGATCCGGCTGGATGCGGACTACGTGGCCCCCGCGCCGGGGAAGCGGGCGTGCAGCCCCGTGCTGGAGAACCGCCAGGAGCTGGTGGACCTGCTCCACGGCGTCGCCGAGCACCATCCGCAGGCGGGGAAGATGCCCGCGCCGGTGAGCAGGTCGGCGGTCGTGCGGCTCGTCGTCAACCGCCGCGGCACGGTAAGCTACGTGGAGGTGGTGCAGCCCACCGGCGACGAGTTCGTGGACCGCTACGTGGCCGCCATCGCCGAGCACCTGCGCTTCACCCCCGCCACGCTGGACGACGTGCCGTACGACGTGCGCACCCGCTTCACGCTGACGTTCAATCTGAACTGATAGAAGAAGTCCTGAGTCCTGAGTCCCAAGTCCTGAGTGGAACTTCAAGTTGGGCATCCACACGGCCGCGTGGTTCGGCACTCGGCACTCGGCACTCGGCACTCAGCACTTTGCGGTGACGGATTCGATTGACGGACCCGGGGGATGGGGATAGACTTCTGCGCGCGCGGACGGAGCCTGCTCCGCCCGCGCTCCGTTTTCTCCTCGCCCGCGCTCCCCTGATGCACCTGCTTCCGCTCCTGACCGCGCTGATCGCGGGCTTCGCGCACGCGCTGGAGCCCGACCACATGGCTGCGGTCACCACCTTCGTCTCGCGCCGCCCGGGCCCCGCCAAGTCGGTGGCGTTCGGCGTGCGCTGGGGCGTGGGGCACTCGGCGGCGCTGCTGGTGGTCGGGCTGCTGCTGGTGGCGCTGGACCTGCGCGTGCCCGAGCGGCTGACGCGCGGGCTGGAGTTCGGCGTGGGCGGGATGCTGCTGGGGCTGGGCGCGTGGCTGCTCTGGAGCGTGCTGCACGAGCGCGCGCACCGCATGGCCGCGCGCGGCGGCGAGCACGACCACGCGCATCCGCACACGCACCGCCACGGCAGCCTGTGGGTGGGGATGGCGCACGGGCTGGCGGGCACGGCGCCGCTGGTGGCGCTCCTCCCCGCCGCGCTGACGCGCTCGGCCTGGCTCGCGGGCGCCTACCTGCTCTTCTTCGGCGTCGGCACCACGGTTGCGATGGGACTCTACGCGGTCGCCGCCGGCCTCCTCTTCGACCAGGCCGGCACGCGCGTCCCCACGCTCGGCCGCACCCTGCGCACGCTGACGGCCGTAGGCAGCGCCACCCTCGGCATCGTGTGGATGGCCGGCGCCCTCAGCGCGGCCTGATGAGTGCGAGAGTGCGAAAGTAGAGGGTGATTCCGTCACCAAGCTTAGGACTTAGCACTTAGGACTTAGGACTTCCTTCTTCCCGGATAACCGCGAATGACCGACGAAACGCCGCAGGCCGAGACGCCGCAGGTCACCATCACCGTCCGTAACAACGGGCCGTACCGCGTGGAGGGGCCGATCCGGCTCGTGGACGCGGACGGGAACGAGTACCCGCTCACGCCGGGGAAGGGCATCTCCCTGTGCCGCTGCGGCGCGTCGACGAACAAGCCGTTCTGCGACGGCACGCACTCCAAGCTCGGCTTCCAGGCCGCCGAGCGCGCCGTCCGCGAGGCCGAGGGCGGCAACTCGTAGGGCGCTTCTCTGGATGGAAATCGCGAGCTCCCGCGCCATTCATGCGCAGGGGCTCGCGTTTCGTTGCGCTCTCGACGGAATCGCAGCGCGGAGATGTCGCGGCAGCTACCTCTCCCGGTACGGGAGAGTGGACAGCCTCGGCCGGCCGGAGAGGGCGCGATACGGCGGAGACGCGTCGCGGTCCAATAGCGCGCCGACATCGATCGATCCGTCACCCACGGACGCAAAGAATGATTCTTGACATCATCCAGCGGTTCCCATAGGATGGCAGGCATGACCTTCGCCGCCTGCTTCCGCGCCTGTACCGCCTGTCGCCCGTCTCCGGACGGACCGACGGTGCGCGCGCGCTGCTGAAGCGCGGGTCCAACTTCGCCGGGTCAACCCACCCGGCCGCGCCGCCCGGTCCGCACTTGCGAGGCCGGGCGTTCCTGTCTCCGGGCGGGGGCGCGCGGGCACGGCGGGCGGGCGAAACACCTGATCAATCCAGGAGGGATGGAATGACCGACACGCTGACCACCCCCACCCCCATCGAGGCGCGCGGCTACGCGCACCCCGAGGCGCTGGTTTCCACGCAGTGGGTGGCCGACCACCTGAACGACCCCGGCATCCGCATCGCCGAGAGCGACGAGGACGTGCTGCTGTACGACGTGGGCCACGTTCCCGGCGCCGTGAAGATCGACTGGCACACCGACCTGCAGAACCCGCTGGACCGCGACTACCTGGACGAGGAGGCGTTCGCGAAGCTGATGCGCGAGAAGGGGATCACCCCCGACACCACCGTCGTCTTCTACGGCGACAAGAACAACTGGTGGGCCACGTACGCCCTCTGGGTCTTCCGCCTCTTCGGCCACAACCGGGTGAAGATCATGGACGGCGGGCGGAAGAAGTGGGACGACGAGGGGCGCCCGACCAGCACCGATTACCCGTCGTATCCGCCGGCCGAGTACCCGGTGCCCAAGCGCGACGACGAGAAGATCCGCGCCTTCCGCGACGACGTGCTGCAGCACGTGAAGAAGCACGGGCAGCTGGTGGACGTCCGCTCGCCCGAGGAGTACCGCGGCGAGAAGCTGCACATGCCCGAGTACCCGCAGGAAGGCGCCGTCCGCGGCGGCCACATCCCGGGGGCGAAGAGCATGCCCTGGGCGCGCGCCGTGAACCCCGACACCGGCGAGTTCCGCGGCGCCGAGGAACTGCGCGGGCTGTACGAGGGGCAGCTCGGGCTTAAGCCGGGCGAGGAGACCATCGCCTACTGCCGCATCGGCGAGCGCTCGTCGCACACCTGGTTCGCGCTCAGCTACCTGCTCGGCTGGCCGAACGTGCGCAACTACGACGGCTCGTGGACGGAGTGGGGCAACGCGGTGCGCCTCCCCATCGAGCGTCCGTAGCGTCCGGTAATCTCACGCGGAGACGCGGAGACGCGGAGAACTGATCGCGACACAGAGTTCTTCGCGTCTCCCGGCATTGGCCCCACCGGGCGTCACGGAGACGCGGAAGGACTTTGCCTGCACCTCCGCGTCTCCGCGGCTCCGCGTGAGATCCAGCGATCTCCGGAATACTGAATACAGAAGAGGACGGCACCTTGCGGCGCCGTCCTCTTTTGCTGCGATGTCCGAAAGAACCTAGCGGAGCCGGCTGAGCAGCTCGCGGTTGGTCTTGGTGTCGTTCAGCTGCTTGTTCAGCAGCTCGATGGCGTCGGCGGGCTGCAGCGAGTTCAGCGCGCGGCGCAGCTGCATGGCCTTGTCCACCTCGTCGGCGGCGAAGAGCAGCTCCTCGCGGCGGGTGGAGCTCTTGTCCACGTTGATCGCCGGGAAGATGCGGCGGTCGGCCAGCTCGCGGTCCAGCACGATCTCGCTGTTGCCGGTGCCCTTGAACTCCTCGAAGATCACCTCGTCGCCGCGGCTGCCGGTCTCGATCAGCGCGGTGGCGATGATGGTGAGGCTGCCGGTGCCGCCGCGCACCTTGCGCGCGCTGCCGAAGAAGCGCTTGGGCTTTTCCAGCGCGCCGCTGTCGATGCCGCCCGACAGCACGCGGCCGGTGCCGCGCTCGGTGGTGTTGTAGGCGCGCGCCAGGCGCGTCAGCGAATCCAGCACGATCACCACGTCGCGCCCGCTCTCCACCTGCCGGCGGGCGTGCTCCAGCACCATCTCGGCCACCGCCACGTGCCGCTCGGCCGGGCAGTCGAAGGAGCTGGCGATGACCTCGCCGCGCCCCAGCATCTCCATCTCCGTCACTTCCTCGGGGCGCTCGTCCACCAGCAGCACCAGCAGCACCGCTTCGGGATAGTTGACCGCCACGCCCTCCATGATGTTCTGGAGCACGGTGGTCTTGCCGGCCTTCGACGGCGCCACGATCAGGGCGCGCTGCCCCTTCCCCAGCGGGGCGATGAGGTCGATGATGCGGTTGGTGTTGTCGCGCTTGCCGCGGAAGCGCTGCGACTCGCACTCAAGGCGCAGCTGCTCGTCGGGATAGGTGGCCGGGAGCGAGCCGAAGTCCACGCGGCCGCGGGCGAGCGCCGGGTCCAGCCCGTTCACCGCGGTCACGGCGTCCAGCGGGGCGCTCTTGCCGCGCCCCGGCGGCGTGCCCACCGAGCCCTCCACGCGGTCGCCGGTGCGCAACCCGAAGCGGCGGATCAGCGACTGGCTGACGAACACGTCGCCGTCGGCCGACTGGTAGCCGTTGGCCAGGGTACGCAGGAAACCGCTGCCGCTGGGAAGGATCTCGAGGAGGCCCGACGCGGCGGGGGCGGCGGCCGGGCGCGGCTCGCGCTCCGCTGCGGCAGTTTGGGCGGAAATGGTCATGCAGTTTATTCCAGAATTCGTTTCAGGGACGCGAAGACGCCGCCGGCGGAGTGCCGGAAGTTTGGAAGTGCCCGTCTCCTCGTGTGTGGGCTTGGTCAGAGAGGCCGCGCGTGGAGCACGTCAAGTTGCGTGCCGCGGAAGGCGGCAGGGAGGAGATGACGTCCGATCTGTGCGCGGGCAGCAGGAAGATAGCAAAACGGGACGGAAACGCAAGGCGGCCAATGGATCTCATCCACCGTCCGCACCCCCGCGGCTCCGTCGTCCCCGCCCCTTCCTCTCCGGCGCGTCGAGGCTGTCTCCATGGACGCCCGGACCGGTCGCCGCGTCACATCGCGGCGCGGCGCGCGCGGCGGGTCAGCGGCCGCCCGCGGCGAACGAGTCGGGGAGCGAGTCAAGCGCGTCGCGATGCCGGTCCACGCAGGCGTTCAGCTCGTGCGCGGCGGCCCTCAAGCGGGCTCGTGCGCGCCAGCTCGTCCTCGCGGTCGAACAGCGCGATGTCGCCGCCGGCATCGTAGCGGCGGCCGTGAATCCATCCGTCAAAGGGCGGCGCCGGCCGTAAACGGGAAGATGATGGAACCGGCCGAAGGGTAAACAGGCGTCCCGAGCCGCGCAACCGCACGGGGTGGCGGAAGTGACGCGGAGAAGTGGATGCGCGTCATCTTCCCGTCTTCCGAAAACACGACCGCCGCCGCTCCGCGGTCCGGTGCACGTGACGCTGGCGCGAAAGCGTTAAAGCGTCTATGTTTACGGCACCCCCACATCGCCGTTTCTCTCGCCGTCTCCGATGGCAACCCTGATCGACCGCTCGCTGAGCACGCGCAACGGCTCGCTGAGCACCTACAATCGCTCGCTGAGCACGTACAACCCGTACCACCCGCACGCCCGGCGCCGTCGCGCGTTCCAGGCGGGCTTCGGCATCCTGATGATGCTGGGGCTGCTGGGGGCGGCGTTCTTCCGCACGCAGATCGTCCGCAACGACGAGTTCGTGCTGCGCTCGGACGACAACCGCTTCCGCATCCAGCCCATCCCCGCCCCGCGCGGCGCCATCCTGGACCGCAACGGCAAGGTCATCGCCGAAACCGTCACCGGCTACTCGCTGACCACCGACCCCGGCCCGCCGGAGCAGCTGCGCGCGCGCCTGCGGCAGGTGGCGGGGGTGGTGGGGCTGGACGACGCGCGCATCCAGGAGCTGGTGGAGTGGGGCATGCGCCACCGCGACGAGCCGGTGCAGGTGTCGCACAACCTGAGCTTCGCGCAGGTGTCGTGGTTCGCGGAGCGGAGCGGCCGGCTCACCGGGCTGCACGTGGACCCGTACCCCATCCGCCACTACCCGGCGGGCGCGGCGGTGGGGCACGTGGTGGGGTACGTGTCGGAGATCAGCGACCGCGAGCTGGAGAGCGAGGACTGGCGCGGCTACCGCAGCGGCCAGAACATCGGCAAGACGGGGCTGGAGCGCGAGTACGAGCGCATGCTGGGCGGCCGCGCCGGCGCGCGCTACGTGGAGGTGGACGCGCGCGGCAAGCTGGTGCGCGGGCTGACGCGGCGGCTGAGCGAGGACCCCGCGGCGGGCGAGAACGTGCGCCTTACGCTGGACCTGGACCTGCAGCGCTACATCCACCAGGTGTGGCCGGCGGACCGCCGCGGCGCGGTCGTCGCCATGGTGCCGTCGACCGGCGAGATCCTGGCGCTGTACTCGGCGCCCACGTACGACCCCAACCTGCTGGTGGGCTCCATCCCCCGCGCGGTGTGGCAGCAGCTGAACACCGATCCCGGCAAGCCGCTGCTGAACCGCGCCACGCACGGGACGTATCCCCCCGGCTCCACCTGGAAGCTGGCCACGGCGCTGATCGGGCTGGAGCGCGGCGTGATCACCCCCACGCAGGTGATGCCCATCGCCTGCACCGGCGGGATGAGCTACGCCGGGCGCTACAGCCACTGCTGGAAGCGCGAGGGGCACGGCCCGCAGAACCTGCTGCAGGCCATTCAGAACTCGTGCAACGTCTACTTCTACCAGCTGGGGATCATGCTGGGGCTGGACGTGCTGACGCGCGAGGGCACGCGGCTGGGGTTCGGGCGGAAGACGGGGGTGGACCTGCCCTCGGAGAAGGCGGGGAACTTCCCCACCGGGCGCGAGTGGTACGTGCGCCGCTTCGGGTGGCGGCCGCCGCCCAGCGAGGTGATGAACGTGGCCATCGGGCAGGGGCCGAACGACGAGACGCCGCTCAGGATGGCGCAGTTCTTCTCGGCGCTCGCGGGCAACGGAACGTCGCGCACGCCGCACCTGCTGATGAAGCCGCTGAACACCATCCCGGTGGAGACGGACCTGCACGTGGCGCCCACCACGCTGGCGGCGGTGCACGAGGGGCTGGCGCGGGTGATCGAGGAGGGCGGCACCGCGCACGCCGTGGAGCTGCGCAACTGGCAGCTCTCCGGGAAAACGGGAACGTCGCAGAACTCGGCGGACCCCGCGCGGCCGCACGGGTGGTTCACCGGGTTCGCGGGGCCGCGCGGAAAGCCGCCGGAGATCGTGGTGGCGGTGATCGTGGAGTTCGGCGAGCACGGCGCGTCGTCGGCGGCGCCGATCGCGTCGGAGGCGGCGAACTTCTACCTGAACAAGATCCACGGCCGGCCCACGCCGGCGCTGCTGGCCCCCGAGTCGGCCCGCGTGGGCGCGATGATGGGCGCGCCGCCGCCCCCGCCGCCGTCCATCAACCCCGGCACCGTGGGCTCCATGCGGAACTGAGGCGCTGGCCGGGTTCCGATGCGAAGGGCGGAGATCCGTGCGATCTCCGCCCTTCCTGTTTACGATCACACGGAGTCAGCAAAGGAATCGGCACGGATGCCGAAACCCGTGTCAATCCTTGATGTTTCGGAAGGGCCTACCGGACTTCCGGCGCCGACATGCCGCGTTCTCGCGGTAACCCTATCCCAGAACCTATCCCACCTTCCGGCCTGCTCCGTCGGGCTCGCGCGTACAATCTGTATACTTCCCCAAGCCGGGAACACGAATAGAGCCCGAGCCGCGTCCGGCGCGGAGCCTGAACGGTGCACCGCAGGAGCCACAGGGCTACGGGCCGCAGCGGGCGGCGAGGGGGCGTCGGGGACGGAACACCCGCACCGTTACAGGCTCCGAGGGCACCACGGGACCGATGCTGAAGGAAGGTCGCCAGAACGCCGCCCAGCAGCGGCCCGGCCGGCTTGAAAGATGGCGCTTCGGCGGACCTCGCCGTCGTGGCGACTCTGGGCAGCGAAAACAAGGCCTGCAAGGCCTTATTCATGTACCCTATCGTCTCCGCCGGGGCGAGCAAAAAACGCCATAATGCTTGCGAACAATTATTTCCCGACGTATGATGCAAATGACGCGGAGCATCAGCGCCGCGTCCGCTCTCCCTCGCCGTAGAATCCTGCATACGGCCCCTTCATTCCAGAAGACACAGGAGTTCACCATGACGCACCTCCGCCGACGGGGCCTCGTGCTCTGCACAGTTTTCGCGCTTATCGGGTTATTTATTTCTGCGTGTGACTCCACCACCCTGACCCCCGAGCGGACGGTGAAGGCCGACGTCGTCGGCGTGCCGGTGGACTGCTCCACCGACCCGGCCCCGTGCCAGCCGGTGTGCTCCCTTGTGTCCGGCCTGGGGACCACGTGCGCTCCCTTGGATCTCCAATGCCTGGACCCCGCGACGGGAGACCTGTACCCCTGCCCGCTGCCGGCGGAGCGGATCGTGTTCAGTTCCGGAGCCGACCTGGAGTCGTACCTGAGCACGCTTTACGATGCATCCGAAGTCCAGCTTCGCGCCGCGGAGCAGCAACGGGGCCCGGCCCTGTCGCTGCGTGGCTACCTGGACAACGGCGAATCGACGGAGGCCGGCGCGCTGGCATGGGCCTACACGGACGGCCCCACCGGGAACGAGGCCATCGCGCTGCAGAACGACGGCGTGTTCCGCGAGGACTTTGAGGTAAGCGATGCGTTTCTCTCCATCCTGAACGAAAAGGGAGAGGTTCAGGTCGGCGACAGCATCTACAAGGTGACCCGCGATAACGCCTACGTGGTCGCCCCGGAGAACCTGGCCCTGCTGAGCCAGTTGGTGCCGACCCTGAGCTCACCGGCTCCCGCCGCGGATCCGCGGATCGTCGTGAATCCGGTGGAAACTTCCGTGTCCGACGAAGAGCCGCTGCTCGTCCGGACGGCGGATGGGGCATCCGATGGCTCGAGCATACGCATTCTGAAGGACGCCTGTGTCGAACTTTTCGACGGTGGCACCAAGCGTATGAAAGGCACCTCGTACATCACCAACCTAGGGATATACGGTGAAGCCGGCGTGCGGACCCAGTGGGAGCGGAAAAAGTTCTTTGGCTGGTCGAACACGTGGCAGGACGGCATGCTGGCGTATGATCACTCGGCCAGTCTCAGGAGGGCCTCCGGCACCCCGATCTGGCAGAGCCCGCGTTCGGGCAGCAACTTCGGAGCGACCCAGATCAGCAGGATACTGGCCTCGGGATGGTTCATGAGCATCCACGGCTGGATTTCCACGACGCACGTGGTTTCGAATTCGTTCGGCTACCGCGAATGCTACACAAATGTGGTGCGCTGAAGGCGCCGGCATGAAGTTCTGCCTGGGGGCCGCACTGGCCTGAAGCGGCCGGGTGAGATCCCGCGACATCACGGACGGCGGTCTAGTCGCCATCGCTGATCGACAGATGACGAAGCGGCGGCATCCCGCGCGGGGTGACGCCGCTCTCGTTTGCGACGGGCAATGACATCCGCGTCGTCCGGCGCCTGCGCGGGAGCGGCTGAAGCCGCCGCTACAAAAGCGGAATGCCTCGCAGATTCCGTAAGCCGGAGCCTGCACGTGCGACAAAGCGACCTTGGTCGGATTGCACCATACGCGGGTTGTTCAAGGCCTTGGAGGCGATTGCGGGCGTTTTGCATCAGGAGGGCCGCGCGTCTTACGGGCTTCCGGAGACAGGCAACGGACCTCGCACTCGAGCTTGCGCAGGACGCCCGGGTGCTCAACCGCCTCTCCGGCCACGCCGACAGTGCCACGCGGGAACGGATCTACCAGGAGCCGCAGAACGAGTGGGTGCGGGCGCGGGCGGCGGAAGCCGGCGCAGCATGCGGGCCTTCCTCGCCGAGGGGGACAGACACCAGAAGAAGACTTCGTGAACATATCCCACACCTATCCCACCACAGGCAGGTAACGGATCTTGTCCGGTGGCGTAAGTTGCAGGCATAAGGCAGTTTGGCGGCGCGCACAGTGCTGCTGCTGACGATGCTACCAACGATGACACGGAGGAAACGGAGGGAACCGCGTTTCTCCGTTACCTCCGTATGATTCCATTCCTCTCAAAGCTTGACGGCGGCGGCCTCGTCCATGATCCACACGTAGTCGCCGTCGCCGGGGCGGACGTTCTGGGCGGGGAGGCGGAAGGGGTCCAGCGGGCCGCGCAGCACCTGCCACGCGATGCCCGCCTTCCCCGCGCCGACGGCGAACATCTCCACCCGCCGCGCCGCGTTCACCACGGGAAAGGTGAAGGTCACGCGCGGCTCGCCCAGCTCGCGGAGGAGCGCGGGGGCGACGGTGCGCTCGCGCTCGCGCAGCAGGTCGCTGAACGGGAAGAGCGAGCAGGTGTGCGCGTCCGGCCCCACGCCCAGGTGGATGACGTCGAAGCGCGGGATGCCGGCACCGAAGACCCGCTCCAGCTCGTCGCGATACTGCGCCGCGCCCTCCTCCGCCGGCATCTCGCCGAGGATGCGATGCACGTTGGCTTCGGGGATGGGAACGCGGCGGATGAACGCTTCCCACGCCACGGCGAAGTTGCTGCGCGGGTGGCGGGGCGGCACGCAGCGCTCGTCACCCCAGAACAGGTGCACGCCCTCCCACGGGATCCGCGAGGCGAATTCCTCCGCCGCGTACAGCGCGTACATCTCCCTGGGCGCGGTGCCGCCGGAGAGCGCGACCGTGAACCGCCCGCGCGCCTCCACCGCCGCGCGCGCCTCCGCCACGAACGCCTCCGCGCCCGCGCGGGCCGCCGCGTGCGCGTCCGCGTGCACCTCGATCCTCGCCTCGCTCATCTCCGCTCCCCTTTGCCGTCCGGCGCGCTACATTGCGGGCGCCGATCCGATCCCCGCCGCGCGCACCCCGATGATTCTGGACTGGCTCCGCATCTTCCGCAAATGGCTCCGTCCGGCCCCGGCGCGGGCGAACGGCGCGCTGGATCTGCACGCCTTCCGCCGCTGCACGCCCACGCTCGCCCGGGCGCGCGAGATCGCCGCGGGGGCGGGACGCGGCCAGGTGGGTGACGCGGAGATCCTGCTGGCGCTGCTGGAGCACGAGCTCATCCACGCCACGCTGGTGCGCACCGAGGTCGATCCCGCCGCCGTCCGCGCGGCGATCGGGTCCGGGATGCGGCCCGGCGGGCACGACGTCCCGCTCGGCGACCTTCCCTTCGGCGCATCGGCGCACGCGGTGCTCGCCCAGGCCGCCGCGGAAGCCGGGGAGCGCGGGAACGACGTCATCAATCCCCTGCACCTTCTCGCCGGCCTCCTGCGCAACCCGCGGTCGCCCGCCTGCATCGCGCTGGCGAGCTGCGGCTGCAACCTGGAGCGGCTCCGCGAATTCGCCTCCGGCCCCGAGCGCGGGCCGAGCACGCGGCTCTAAGTACGTACACAACAGTCCTGACGATTCCACCGTCGCTCGACCGCTATATCGTTGAATCTCACGCGGAGACGCGGAGGCGCGGAGGATTCGTCACGGCACGGGGTTCTCCGCGACTCCGCTTCTCCGCGTGAGAAATCGCGGTTGGGGAGACGCGGAGATGTGGCTGGCGAATACGATCGATGTTCTTGTACCAGAAGATTTGACACATCTCTGCCGTCGATGTACTATCATATGTAGTACAAGATGTTACCCGTTCCGGAGAGCTGCGGATGGTGTTCGGATGGCGGTCGCAGGGGCGGCGCGAGCCACAAATGCAGGCGGGGCACTACACCTTCGGCGAGGACGTGCGCCTGGCGCTGGCCAACGCGCGCGAGGAAGCCGCCGAGCTGCGGCACCCGCAGGTGGGCACCGAGCACATCCTGCTGGGACTGCTGCGCGACTCCGGCTGCGAGGCGGTGCGGCTGCTGGGGATGGTCGGCGTGAACCCGGAGAAGCTGTGGCGCTACGTGCGCGACGCGGCGCCCGCCCGGCCGGGGAACGCGCCGGTGCGCAGCGAGCTTCCCTACACCGCCGGCGCCAAACGCGTGCTGGAACTGGCCGTGGACGAGGCGCGCATGGGCGACACCGCCGAGATCACCCAGCGCCACCTGCTGGCCGGGGTGCTGGGCGAGGAGACGGGGATCGGGGCGCGCGCGCTGGCCACATTCGGCCTCACCCCCGAGGCCCTGCGCGCCACCCGCCCCGCGTCGTCGCCGCCGGGGATGGCGATCCACGTCGACGATGCGTCGGACAAATCGATCTACGAGCAGATCGTGGGGCAGGTGCAGGAGGCGGTGGCCACGGGTCGGGCCAAGCCGGGCGAGCGCCTCCCCTCCGTCCGCGGCCTGGCCGACGAGCTGGACGTGGCCCCGGGAACGGTGGCGCGCGCCTACGCCGAGCTGGAGCGCCTGGGCGTGGTGGTGACCGACGGCGCGCGCGGCACCCGCATCGCCGAGCGCTCCGCCGCCGTCCCCGCGCGCATCGACGACCTGGCGGGGCTCATCCGCCCGGTGGTGGTCGCCGCGTACCACCAGGGCGCCAGCGCCGCCGACCTGCGCGCCGCGCTGGACCGCGCCATGAGCGGCATCTACCCCGCGGACAGCGGCGCGGCGGAAGAGTAGGCGGCGCGCCCGCCGCATCGCGGGCCCTCTCCCTGGCTTGCCCGGCGCGACTCCCGTCGCGCCGCCGGTCCGCCTGTCCCTCCCCCAAAACCGCCTGGGGGAGGGACGGGGCATCGGCACGGCCTGCATCCACCGGCTCACCCGGCGGGCGGCAGTGTGCCGGAAGAAGCAGCCGGATGCTGGACCGCAGTCCCGCAGGGACTTTGTGCAGTTGTTGCCGCGAATTCATTCGCCTTCAGTTACCCCGCACGCAGCACTCAGCACTCAGCACTTTCACGGCTCCCGCCACTCGCGCCCGCGGTCCTCGGCCCGCGTCGTCTCCCCGATCAGCCGGTCCGAGCACGCGGGGCCCCAGCTCCCGGCGGGGTAGGCTTCCGGCTCGCCGGTGCGAGCCCACTCCTCCAGGATCGGGGTGATGAGCGTCCACGCGGCCACGACCTCGTCCTCGCGCGCGAAGAGCGTGGCATCGCCCACCATCGCGTCCAGCAGCAGGCGCTGGTACGCCTCGGGGGATTCGCGCTGGAAGGCGCGGCTGTAGTCGAAGTCCATCGACACCGGGCGCAGCTCGCCCCGCATCCCCGGCACCTTGGCCTCGAAGAACAGGCTGATCCCCTCCTGCGGCTGGATCTTCAGCACCAGCGCGTTGGGCGCCGGCCGGTCGCCCTCCACGTTGTCGAGGATGGGGTGCGGGGCGGGGCGGAAGCGGACCACCACCTCGCTCACCTTCTTCTTCAGCCGCTTTCCCGTGCGCACGTAGAACGGCACGTCGGCCCAGCGCCAGTTGTCGATCCACAGCCGCAGCGCCGCGAAGGTCTCCGTTCGCGATTGGGGGTCCACGTTCGGCTCGGCGCGGTAGCCCACCGCCTTCCCGTCTTCCGACGCCGCGTACTGGCCGCGCACCGCGTCGTGCGCCACGTCCTCGCCGCGGATGGGGCGGATGGAGCGCAGCACCTTCACCTTCTCGGTGCGGATCGAGTCAGCGTCGTAGCTGGCCGGCGGCTCCATCGCGACCAGGGCCAGCACCTGCAGGAGGTGGCTCTGCACCATGTCGCGCAGCGCGCCCGCCTTCTCGTAGTAGCCCGCCCGCTGCTCCACCCCCACCGTCTCGGCCACGGTGATCTCCACGTGGTCCACGAAGGTGCGGTTCCACACCGGCTCCCAGATCACGTTCCCGAAGCGGAAGACCAGGATGTTCTGCGTGGTCTCCTTCCCCAGGTAGTGGTCGATGCGGAACACCTGCCGCTCGTCGAACACGCGGTGCAGGTCGGCGTTCAGCTGCTGCGCGCTCTCCAGGTCGTGCCCGAACGGCTTCTCCACGATGATGCGCGAGAAGCAATCCGAGCGCGCGTCGCACACCAGCCCCGCGCGCCCCAGCTGCTCGGCCACCAGCTCCATCACCCCCGGCGGGACGGCCAGGTAGTACAGCCGGTTCCCCCCCGTCCCCTGCTCCCGGTCCAGCTCCTCCAGCCGGCGGCGGAGCGCCAGGAAGCCTTCCGGGTCCTCGAACACCGAGCCCACGTAGGCCAAGTGCGGGGCGAAGCGCGCCCACTCCTCGTCGCCCGGCTTCGTGGCGAACTCCCCCAGCGCCTCGCGCATGCGCCGGCGGAACTCGTCCTCCGTCATCGCCTCGCGCGCGAAGCCGACCACCGCGAAGTGCTCGGGGAGAAGTCCGTCGCAGAAGAGCTTGTAGACGGCGGGCATCAGCTTGCGGCGCGTCAGGTCGCCCGTGGCGCCGAAGATGACCAGCGCCTGCGGCTCCGGCGTGCGCCCCGACTTCATCGTCTTGCGCAGCGGCGTATCGGCCGGCGCGCCCGAGGCCATCGTCACCTCGGTCTGGGGAGATGCGTCGCTCATCCGCCCGCGTGGCCCCCGGCGTCCGCCGACCTCACGGCGTGCCCGCCGAACTGGTTGCGCAGCGCCGCGATCACCTGCGCGCCGTAGCTCTGGTCCTGCCGCGAGCGGAAGCGCTGGAGGAGCGAGAGGGTGATGACGGGCGCGGGAACGTTCAGCTCCAGCGCGGTCTGCACCGTCCACCGCCCCTCGCCGCTGTCGGCCACCCACCCCTTGATGGCTTCCAGGTCCTGCCCCTCCTGCCCGTAGGCCAGCTCCAGCAGCTCCAGCAGCCAGCTGCGCACCACGCTCCCGTGGTTCCACAGCCCGGCGATGGCGCGCAGGTCCAGCGGATAGTCGCTGGCGTGCATGATCTCGAACCCCTCGGCGTACGCCTGCAGAAGCCCGTACTCGATGCCGTTGTGCACCATCTTCACGAAGTGCCCCGCCCCGCTGGGGCCCACATGCAGGTACCCGTCCTCGGGCGCCAGCGTGCGGAAGGCGGGCTCGCAGATGCGCACGGCCTCGGCGGGGCCGCCCACCATCAGGCAGTAGCCCACCTTCAGCCCCCAGATGCCGCCGCTGGTCCCGGCGTCCACGAAGTGCAGGCCGCGCTGCGCCAGCTCGGTCGCGCGGCGCCTGCTGTCCTGGAAGTTGGAGTTGCCGCCGTCGATCAGCACGTCGCCGGGCTGCATGTGGGCCGCCAGCTTCTGCAGGGTGTCCTCGGTGGGCGCGCCGGCGGGCACCATCACCCAGACGACTCGTGGCCCGGTGAGCGCGCCCGCCATCTCCTCCAGCGAGAACACGGGGGTGGCACGCTCGGCCGAGCCGATCTTCTTCGTCAGCTCGGCATCCAGATCGAACACCACCACCTCGTGGCCGCCGCGCAGCAGGCGCTCGACCATGTTCCCGCCCATCTTCCCCAGCCCGACCATCCCGAGCCGCATGAGCCCCCTCCCGGTTTCGCGGTCCGCCCGCGCGCCCTGGCGCGGATGGGTGCAATTACGCGGCGTGCGCGAGGCGCGGCAAGGGGAGCGGAGGGGCGATGGCGTTACAGGAACGGGAGATGGGGAGCGGGTGATGCGGAGCGGAGCATCCGGTCGGTCGGAAGGCGGGGAGGGCGAATGGAATTCGCCGGCAACAACAGCACAAAGTCCCTGCGGGACTGCACCCCTGCTTCCCTTCGCCTCCGACACACCGGTGCTGGACTGCAAGCCGGTCGGTGCAGGCCGCGACACCCTCCCCCAGGCTGTTGTATAGACCGGAGACATAGGTTACACCCGTTCGGAGAGATGGGTGACACTCCAGAATGAACGCCCAAGACCTTCAAAGGAGGCTTGGGCATGCCCTGGAGTGGAACGGTGGAGGAGCAGCGGAGGAAGTTTTTCGAAGAGTTCACGGCGCCGGGAGTGAA
>NZ_DATIND010000025.1 GCF_035474595.1 Longimicrobium sp. | reverse complement strand
AGAAGCGGCGCGCGCGCCGCTTCTCGAAGCCGCTTGATCCCCACTAACCAGGTGTCCACGAAAGTGGGGCAACTCCAGAGGACGCCTCTCTTTCATCCTTCCTGGAGCGCAGCGCGGGGGACGACTCGGGCTGGCTTCTCGGGGGATTTCGGCGCATGGGGGATTCGGCGGACGGAAGACGCCGAGCCCACTGCGTGAGGGATGCGCGCCCGGAGGGCCGGGACGGCGCCGCGCGCTCACCGATGCGGCGGACTCTCACGGAAGCCCGGCGCGGCGGCGGCCCGGCGCGGTTGGCAACAGTCGTATCGTTGCCTACCGCGCGCGCAGCCCGGTTTGGCGCCTAAGCGCCAAACACGCCCGAATCCTGATCTTTCGTTGATTCATACGGAATTCGGGGAACGATCGTGCAATCCGGAGCGCACGTGCGACCTCGCCGATAGATCCTTCGGCCTGCAACCGCTCGTGTGGAGGCAGCGACGGTGTGGCCGGCCTCAGGATGACGTCTTTCCGTACGTTTGTAATGCACAGGTGATCGCCAGATCCGCCACCAGATACAATCCGGCCCCGGGCGATGAAACCTCGCCCGGGGCCGGACCCCGCATCGGCCGCGATCGCCCGTCTACGGGAGCGCGGCGGCGGTGAACTCGTTCGAATACGCCGAGCACCCGGCGGCGTTGCAGGCGCGCACCCGGTACGTCTCGGCCACGCCGGGGGGGAGCGGCTGGTCCAGGAACGTCTGCACGTCGCCCGGCACCTGCCCCGCGTCGGCGAAGCCGCCCGTGTCCTTGCGCTGGATCTCGAAGCGCTGCTCCACCCGCGACAGGTCGCGCCACTGCACCTGCACGGCCCTGGTCCGCGGGAACGCCTGCAGGTTGTCGGGCGCGGCGGGCACGGTGGCGACCGTGACCTCGTCGGTGAAGGCGGAGCACACGTTGCCGTTGCACGCCCGCACCCGGTAGCCGTAGAACGAGTTCCCCGCCACCGGGTCCACCAGCGTCTGCACGCCCGGCCCCGGGCTGGCGACGCGCCCGAAGATGGGCGTGCCCCCGCCCCGCCGCTCCACCTCGAAGCGCGTCTCGTTCGTGCTCGCGTCGGTCCACGCCAGCGTGACCGTGGAATCCAGCGCCGACACCGTCACCCCGGTCGGCACCGCGGGGGCGAAGGGCGACACGGCGGCGGTGACCTCCAGGTCGGCGGCCGTGCGCGGGATCAGCACCCACCTTCCGGCGTCCGCCGAGGGGACGAGCACGCCGGAAAGGTTCATCACCACGCCGGGAACGTACGGCGTCAGCGCGAAGCGCACGCCGGGGCCCAGCCGCACGTCCAGCGGGCCCGAGCCGTCGTCCATGCGCAGGTAGCCGTTGCCGTCGACCGTGACGGTGTCGAGGATGGTCGCGCCCGCCACGCGCACCGCGGCGGCGTCGTACACGCCGGCCCCCGCGGCCGCGGCCGTGTGGCTGTCCAGCGCCACCGGCGTGGCATCGGGAAGGTGCGCGGTGGGGATCATGAGCGCCGAGTCCAGCACCACGAAGGTCCCCGCGCGGCCGGTGCGCCCCACCACGCGCACGCTGTCGCCCATCAGGTCGGCGCTGGTGATCTGCGCGCCCACCACGGCGCCCGGCGCGCGGATCGCGCGGTCGCCGTCCCACAGGAACGCCGTGTCGCCCACCAGCCCCACCACCCGCGCGGAGAAGAGCACCGGCACCCCCGCCGGGAGCGCGCGGACGGCGGCGATGGTGCGCGTGGGGTACGCCAGCGCCAGCCGCACCTGCGCGGCGAGCGAGTCGGCGGCCGAGACCGTAACCGCGCTGTCCTGCCCCGCGGTCACGCGCACGCTGTCGCCCAGCTGCGCCGCGTCCACCCGCACGCGGTAGCGGCCCACGGGAACGTCGCGGAAGGTGTAGACGCCGCCCGAGTCGGTGGTGACGGTGGCGGCCACGCGCCCCGACGCCCAGTCGGCCAGCGAGACGGAAAGGCCGCGGTAGGGGCGGTCGCCGGCGTCCAGCGCGCCGCTGCCGTTGCGGTCCAGGTAGGCGAAGCCGAAGAGCGACCCCGTGCCCGAAACCTCGAGCGGGGCGGGAACGGACTCGCAGGCGGCCAGTGCGGCGGCGGCCACGAGGGCGAGATAGGCGGGGCGGCGCATGTCAGTAGGCGAGCTGAAGGCCGATTCGCAGCGTACGCCCGGTGGCGCGGCGCAGGAGGGGCTCCCCGAACCCGGGGTTGGCCACGAGGGGAACCACGATCTTCCCCTGCGCGTCCGTCGACAGCGCGCGGGTGGGATCGACCAGGAAGAGCGCGCCGTCTACCGGGCCGCGCTCGCCGCCCAGCAGGTTCAGCCCGTCCACCGTCAGCCGCGCGGCGTGCGGGCCGCGGCGCAGCAGGTCTACCCCGGCGCGCAGGTCCAGCGAGTGGACGATGGGGCCGCGGCAGGCGTTGCGCACCGCGAAGCCGCCCTCCTGCGAGCGCAGGCAGGCCCAGCTCGCGGCCACGGCGGAGTAGCCGGTGATGGACGGATCGACGAAGGCGGGGTCGTTCGCCACGGAGCCGTCGCCGTTCGCGTCGACCCCCGCGCGGAAGCCGGCGGTGAAGGGGTCGCCCGAGCGGACGCGGTACACGGCGGCCAGGCTCGGCGTCCGCCCGCCCGCGCCGCGCACCTCGGCCAGCAGCACGCCGCGGTGCGGCGCGTCGAGCGACGAGCGCCCCTCGCTCCAGTCGGTGCCTTCCGCCAGGAAGGGGACCGGAAGGCCACCGGGGGTGATGCCGTCGGCCGCGAGGAGGTTGTCGCGCGTGCGCGAGAAGGTGTAGCCGGCCAGGAGGCGGAGCCCGGCGGTCGGGCGGCGCTCGACCGCGACGCTCAGCGCCATCCACTCCAGCCACCCGTCCAGGTCGATGGCGCTCACCCGGTCGAAGGCGGTGAAGCGGCGATCCGTTCCCGGCTGCGCCAGGAGGAGCGTGCCGCGCTGCACCAGCGTGCCGAAGAGCGGGCGGCCGTACTGGTCCGCGCCCGAAGCCTCGGGAAGGAGGTTCAGGTCCGCGCGGCGCGGGAGGAAGTCGGTGCGCCGCCATTCCGCGTCGACATGGAGCGCGGTCGCGCCGGGGAGCGCGGTGCTCAGCGAGAGGCCGGCGCGCGCGGCGCGGGGCGGCCCCCACTCGGGGGTGAGGATGGTGAGCGTCCGCGCCGTGCCGGGAACCGAGGCCGAGTCCGGCGCCGCGCCCCACGACCAGGGAACGTCCACCCCGCGGCGGACGCGCAGCGTGGCGCCGCTCCCCACCGCCTCGGCCAGCACGCCCGGGTCGGACTCGCCGGTGTAGATGCCGCCCTCGGCGCGCAGCCGCCATCCGCCGCCCGGGGGGGCGATGGTGAGCGAGCCGCGCGGGGCGATGCGGCTGGCGCTGGGGCGGACGTTGGAGGTGGCCATCCCCGTGCGTACCCCCCAGTCCAGGTCCAGGGGGATGTCGCCCGCGGGGACCTTTTCCACGTCGTAGCGCACCCCCAGCGCCAGCTCGATTCCGGCCGCCGGCGTCCACGTGTCCTGCAGGAAGCCGTAGAAGCGGGGAACGGAGAAGGCGGCGGTGCTCGACGCGCCCAGCGTCTGCGCGAACACGCCGCGGCCGCGCGCGAAGTCGTCCGCCCCGGAGAAGGTGAACTCGCCCGCGGCGCCGGGGGCGTAGGCGCGGTCGTGGTGCACGAAGTCCGCGCCGCCGCCCGCCTTGAGCTGGTGCTGGCCCGCGCGCACGTGCGCCACCGCCGAGCCGCCCGCCGAGGTCCGCCCGAAGCGCCCCGGGAACCCCTCGTGCGCGCCGAAGCCCAGCGCCCCGGAGACGACGCGGGTGAGGGTGAAGGCGCTGTCGCCCGAGGTGTAGTCGCGGCTGCTGCTCTCGAAGGTCCCCCGCACCTCCACCCCCACATCGTCGTCCAGCGGCACGGCCGCCTCGGCAGACGCCAGCAGGTCGCTTCCCTTCGCATTCCCGCCGCCCTCGGCCAGGTCGGTGAAGGCGCGACGCTGGGGAGAGAGAAGCGTCGCCCCGGCGGCGCGGAAGGAGAACGCCTGCCCGCCGGCGGTGCGCCAGTCGAAGCGCGCGAACCCCGAGCCGGTGTTCGTCTTCACCTGCCCGGGCGTGCCGTGCAGCGCCACGCCGAACGAGTCCAGCGCCAGCGTGGTGAGCGAGGAGACGAGCTCGCCGCTCCGCGAGGCCAGCTGCAGCGGCGACTCCAGCGAGCGCACCTCGGCGCCCACCACGAACTGCCCGGCGCCCTGCCCCAGCGGGCCGCCCAGCGTGGCCCCGCCCTCCAGCGCCGAGTGCGAGCCGCCCGCGGCGAAGGCGTCGGTGGCCTGCAGCGAGCCGCCCGACCACCACGCCCCGGCGTCGGCCGCGAAGACGCGGCCGCCGCGGCGGGTGAAGGCGTGCAGCGTGACCGGCGCGGCGCCGCCCCACTCCACGTCCACGGGCGCCGCCAGCACCTCGGCGCGCTCCAGGAAGCGCCAGGCGAAGGCCGCGCTCCCCAGCGGGTCCGGGACGCCGGCGGGGAGGGCGACCGAGTGGAAGGCCACGCCGTCCACCACCACGCTGGGCCCGGCGCCGAGCTCGCCGCCGGGCGCCAGGAGCGGGGCAAAGCCGGCCAGCGTTCCCAGCTCGCGGCGCTCGGCGGGGAAGGCCGCCAGCTCCGCCGCGCCGAAGCGCAGCCCGGCGGGCGGGCCGAAGCCGCCGCGCACCCCCGCGCGGTAGGCGGACGCGTCGACGCTGGTGGCGGCGGCATCGGCGGTCAGCGCCGCGTCCACCTGCGTGGTCTGGCCGGGCGAGACGGGGATGCCGGTGACGCGCAGCGGGCGGAAGCCGATGCGCTCCACCAGCACCTCGTACGTTCCCGGCACCAGCAGGCGCATGGCGAAGCCGCCGCCGGCGCCGGTGGTGGCCACGCGCGCCGAGCCGCCGGCGGCGTCGGTCACCGTCACCAGCGCGCCGGCCACGGGGGTGCCGCGGGCGTCGCGGGCCACGCCGCCCAGCGCGCCGGCCGTCAGGCTCTGCGCGCGGAGCGGGGGGGCGAGGGCGAGGAGGGCCGCCAGGAGCGGCACCAGGGAAAGGCGGGACAGGTGGACCATGGGAGAGGGTCCCAGCGGAGAGGAGCGGGATCACTGCAGCGGGAAACCGCGAACCGGACAACCGGGCAGGGGGCGTGCCCCGCGCCGCCGACGCCTGCATCCACGCCGATTTGCGTGCGCCGCCGCGCCATTCCGTGCGCGGCCGCCAGCCGTCGCGCGGGCACGACGCCCGTCGCGCACCTCCGCCACCTGTTGCGGGCGCGCCACACTCGGCGGACGATGCGGAGATTCGCGCCGCGCATGGAGATCGGGAGCCGCGCCGGGCAAGTGCCCGCCCGGCACGGAAGTTTCCACCGGCGGAGCGTCCGCATCTCCCCCGCTTCCTCTCCCTGACGCCCCCACCCGCGTGAACGCCTCCGCCCCGATCGACCCGGGGGTCCGGCTCGGCCCCCTCCGCGCCACGCTGGAGTGGCCGCCGCTGCGCCGCGCCATGCGGACGCTGCGGCACACGCCCGACCGCGCGCTGCACCGCGGGCGCCGCCGGGCCGCGCTCCGCCGGCTGCGCGGGCGGGAGCTTCCGGCGTCGGTGCTCTTCCTCTGCCAGGGGAACGTCTGCCGCAGCCCGTACGCGGCGGCGGCGTTCCTCCGCGCGCTGCCGCCCGCGGCACGCACGCGGGTGCGGGTGGAGTCGGCGGGGTTCATCGGGCCGGACCGGCCGCCGCCCGGGCCCGCGCTGAGCGCCGCCGCGGCACGGCGCATCGACCTGTCGGCGCACCGGTCGTCGCTCATCTCGCGCGAGCGCGTGGACGCGGCGGCGCTGGTGGTGGTGATGACGACCGACCAGGAGCGCTCCGTGGTCCGCGGGTTCCACCGCGACCGCGCGGACGTGGTCGTGCTGGGAGACCTGGATCCCGAGCCGATCGACACGCGCGCCGTGGAGGACCCGTGGGGGCGCGCGACGCACGCGTACGTGCGCAGCTACGACCGCATCGACCGCTGCGTGCGCGAGCTGGCGCGCGCGCTGGCCGGCGGCGGCTGAGGATCGATCTGCCGCATCCCCCTGCATCATCTCCAGAGCGGCTGACGATCGATCGCCCGCCTCCCTCTGCATCAGCTCCAGAGCGGCTGACGATCGATCGGTCGCATCCCCCTGCATCATTTCCAGAGCGGCTGACGACCGCTCGGCCGCACCCGCTCTGCACCGTCTCCAGTCGACGCTCTTCTCCGGTCGACGCTCTTCTCAAGTCGATGCTCTTCCAGCCGACGCTTTTCGGTCGTGGGCTGGCCTCCTCACCGGCGACTGAAGTCGCAGCAACAACTACGGGAAGCCTCGCAAACTGCGCGAGGCTGATCCGCGCATTCCGCGGCATCGGCGCGCACGACCGATCTCCTGATCGTCCTCCTGGAAGCGCAGCGCGGGGGCGACTCAGGATGACGCCGGGGCGCGCTCGACGTCGGGGTGCGCGTGGCGGCGGGGCGCGGAATCGGAGATTGTCTCCAGCTCGTCTCCCTTACATCCCCCTGAATCACCCCGGCAGGTCTCACCCGGATTCCGTGGGCGGAATCTGCTACAGTCGTTGCGTGGAGCGGGCGGATGTTGTGGCGGCGCTACACCAAACGCGCGTAAAAGCCAGCGATTCCATGTGTTTAGGCGTGGTATCGGCGTTGCTCAACAGGCTGTCCGGGTGTGTGCCGCCTGCCGCACGCCCGGCCCCGCGACGGAATTCCTCGTCGTGACGCTGGCCTGTCCCGAGCCCCGGGGTCCGCATGGCGCCGTATCGCCACATCCATCTGCTCCTGGCCCTGGTGGCCGCCACGCTCGCCGTGGCGCTGCCGCGGGCCGTCGCGGCCCAGGGCCCCGCCGCGCCCGACGGCGGCGGCGACGCCACCGCCGTGGCCGCACCCGCGGAGAGCGGCGGCAGCTCCGACGCCGCCGCCGCGCCTGCCGCAGCCGCTCCGCGCCACGGAAGCCTGGGCGACTACTTCACGGACTTCGTGGACCAGGGCCACGCCGAGGCCCGGCCCTGGAACCCCGCGGAAGCGGCCGACCCCGACACCATGAAGGTCCGCGTCTGCAAGGACCTTACACTGTGCTACGTGGCCACGCGGACCCCGTCCGTGGACCTGGTCATGGTGCCGTCGGTGCGCCCCTTCGTGATCGAGGAGACGCCGGTGCCCGAGCAGCCGCCGGTGGTGAACCGCGCGCGGCCGTTCCCCTACTGGTGGGGATTCATCCCCCTGGTCGGCGGCGGGCTGACGCTGGGGCACGGCGGGCACGGGGACACGCCGCCTCCACCGCCGCCTCCTCCTCCACCGGAGCCGCCCCCACCGCCGCCGCCTCCACCTCCGCCGCCGCCTCCACCCCCGCCGCCGGTGGTGCCGGAGCCGTCGACGCTGATCCTGGTGGGGTCGGGGCTGGCCGCGCTGGCCGCCGCCCGCAAGCGCAAGCGCCGCCGCGAGGGGCAGGCCGGACCGAAGTAGGGGGATGAAAGCGTGGGGCGGGCGGGGCGCACCAGGCGCGTGCCCGCCCGCCCCACCCGTTTTCCGGACTTACGATGCTCAGACGCTTCCCGACCCTCGCCGCGGCCCTGGCGGCGCTCGCCCTGGCCGCTCCCGCCGCTGCGCAGCCCGCGCAGCCGGCCCCGCCCGTGCCCCTTCCCGGCCCCGAAGCCAGCGCCGGGCCCGCCTCGCCGCTGCGCGACCAGGCGCTGAACGCGCGCGGCGTGCGGCTGGTGGTGTCGCTATACGACCGCCAGGTGTGGCTGATGGACGGCCGCATCGCGCTCTACACCGCCCCCGTCGCCGTCGGCAAGGAGGTGGTGATGGAGTACGAGGGGCGCGTGTGGGACTTCACCACCCCGCGGGGCATCCGGCGGGTGCTGGGGAAGGAGCGCAACCCGATGTGGACCGCGCCCGACTGGCACTACGTGGAGCTGGCGGCCATGCAGGGATGGAAGCTGGTGTGGCTGCAGGGCGGCGAGCGCGTGCCGCTGGCGGAGGGGGGATACGTCACCACGCGCGGCGGCCGGGTGGGGCGCGTGGCCCCGGACGGAACGTGGCACCCGGTGGAGCGCGGCGACGAGGCCGTGTTCGGCGACACCCTCTTCGCGCCGCCGCCGGGATCGGCGAACCGCACCATGCCGGGGATCCTGGGCGCCTACAAGCTCGACACCGGCAGCGGCATCTACCTGCACGGCACGCCGGAGCTCGCCTCCGTGGGCCGCCCCGCCACCCATGGATGCCTGCGCCTGCTGGACGGCGACCTCGAGTACCTCTACCGCCACGTCTCCGTGGGCACGCCCATCTACATCTACTGACGTCCGGGAGGGTTCCGCCGGCCTGGCCCCACACCGGCGACTGAAGAAGTCGCAGCAACAACGACGGGGAAGCCTCGCAAACTGCGCGAGGCTGATCCGCTCACGACGCCTCGGACCCGCGGGGATGCGCGGCCCGAGCCGGAGTGCAGATTCCGCATCGGCTTCCCCGGGGAGGGCCGGCGAGCCCGGAGCCGCCGCGCGGCCTCCGCCCCTGTCCCCTCCCTGCGCCGCATCATCCCCCGTCGTCCCTTCGGCCACGCGGCCGATCGTGCCGCCGCCACCTTCCCGCATCTCCATGCTGATCATCCGCGATGCGCAGATGGAAGCCTTCCGGCTCGCCGCGCTGCGGCCCGTGGAGGACAGGTGCGTCCGCCTGGTGCGCGAGCACTGGAGCGCCCTGTACGCCGCCCGGAGCGAGGCAGACGTCCGCGCCGAGCTGCGGCACCTGTTCGCCGTGGCCCCCCGCTGGGGCTTCCGCAGCGAGCGCGAGCTGTTCCGCCTGGCCAACGCCGCGTGCTTCCTGGGCCTGGGATTCCAGCGCGCCCCCGAGGCCGCGTGGGCGGTCCGGATCCTGGAAGACGCGGGCGCGGCGCCGGGCGCCAGGCTGCGGGCGCTCTTCGCCCGCTTCGACCCCGAAGCGGGAGCGTGACCGGTGACGGACATTGATCTCCTCGCGGTTCGGGCCGGGATGAAGCGGGCGCGGAACGTCGATCGCGACGCGGAGGAAGACCCCACGTTGGGCGATGCCGAGGTCGGCGTGACGAGGAAGCCCTGTATCCACACGGTGGTGCGCCCGGAGCTGGTGTTCGCGCGCAACGTGATGCTGCTGGACCGCGACTACCGCGCGCGCCACGCGGCGCACCTCCCTCCCATCCCCACCCCCACCGTATTGACGGCGCGCTTCGTGGCGGATGCCGTCTACGCGGGCCACGGCAACCTGTCCATCGCCGCGGGAGGCGCCCGCGTCTACACCGACGCGGGATGCACCACGCTGCTGCTCGATCCGGACGACGGGCTGCCGCTGACGGGGCCGCACCCGGTCCGCATCCCCAACGCGCAGCTCGCCGGCGCCGGCGTCACCCTGTACGTGCTGGGAGGCGCCCGTGGCGCTCTGGGCCTGCGGCTGGCGCTGGACCCAGCGGCCGGGCTGGTCGTGCAGGGGCCCGCCCCGGCTAACGCGACCGTGGTGGAGCTGACCCTCGAGGCGAGCACCTTCCGGCCATCGAGCGTGGCGCTGGTGGAAGGGCAGAAGATCGCCTTCGGGAAGCTTGCCGGAGTCCCGCCCGCCCTGGCCAGGAGCCTGCGCTGCCCCGTCACCATCCGGCAGAGCACGCCGCAGGTACCCGGTGCCCGGCTGATGCTGCGCAGCTCCGCGCCGGGCGTGAGCGTCCACCCGCGCGAGCGGGCGAGCGCGGTGGGCGACGCGGACCGGCTCGGCGCGGCCCAGCCCGACGCGGACCAGGTGCTGTGGGTGCAGGGCACGGCCGCGGGCGCGCCGGTGTGGCTTTCGCTGGGCCTGGAGCTGGCCGACGGCACGGACCTGGATCACGGCGATCTGCTCAAGGTGATCCCGGTTGCGCAGGGCGCCGTTTCGGTGGGGTTCGAGTGGGAAGTGAACGCCCTGATGGTGGAGCGCCACCACGACCTGGACCGCTTGCGCCTCGACACGAACTGGGAGGGCATCCCCTCGAAAGGGATCGTGTTCCAGTCGACGGTGGCGGCGCTGCGGATCGAGGCGGAGCTTCCGCAGGGCCGGATCGCCGAAAGCTACGGCGAGTTCGTGCTGGGCCCGGCCTACGACCATGCCCAGCTGGAGGGCCAGTTCGCCGAGCTGAAGCGGGTACACCGGGCGGTGGAGGTGCAGAGGCTCGCGTACGTCCGCACGCCCGCGGCGATCATGTCGCGCGAGCCGGGGCGCCACGCCGAGGTGTGGATGCCCACGGGGCACCGGGTGGCGCTGCGCCTGAAGGGCACCTGGGGCGGGACCGCGCAGGCCAGCTTCGCGGTCCCCCTCTGGATGCTTCCCAACTTTCTCGCTCGCTTTGACGAAGGGCCGGGCGACCGCGCCAAGCAGCACGCCGAGACGTTCGCGGCGCAGGTGGCGAACGACCTGGGCGTGCACGCCGGCCGCGAGGCCACCGACCTGCTGATCGGGCTGGTGGCGGCGTGCCAGTACTACGTGGAGGTGTTCCGCGGGCACCCCAGGCTCGGCGACGACGACGGGCCGAAGACGTCGCTCCACGTGATGTTCCGCACCGACTTCCATGCGATGTACGGCCGGCTGGAGAACGACCGGCAGCGCAGCGCCTTCGCGGCCTGGTGCGCGGCGCACCCGCACCGGGCAGACCGCCTTCTTCCCGCCGGCTACAGCACCGGCGGCGGCGGATTCGAGGCCCGGGGCCCCACCATCGCGAACTGGCTCGCGTCGGTGATCGCGCCCGGCGGCGCCCGCCACGGGAAGGACCTGATGTCGCCTCCGGCGGGGTTCCCGGACCATCACGGCCCGGAGGTGATCAAGTACGGGATGGGAAAGCTGGAGTGCGACGGCGTGACCGGCAACGTGATCGCGGAGTGCCGGGACATCCCCAGGAACGTGGCCGGTTTCGACATCTTCGTCGGAGCGGCGTTCGGCATCGCCGACGACTTCCTGCTCGCCGGGAACCGCACCTGGGTGGACCACGGATTGGAGGCACGCTGGGGGCCCAACCCGCTCCCCGTCGAGCGCAGGTTCCGGGGACTTCGGGGTGATCCGCTCGGCAACCAGCCCTGAAGCCTCGGTGTGGCCCCGGTTACCCGGGAGGTTGTTGCGGCCCCGAGTCCGCGAAGGCGGACTTTGTGCAGTTGTTGCCGCGAATTCATTAAATTCATTCGCCCTCCGAGCCAACCACCCGCGCCAACCCCACCCCCGCCGCGATCCCCATCGCCGCGCCCAGCCACTCCGGCGCGGGCGTCCGCGCCAGCAGGCCCAGCGCGGGAAGCACCGCCAGCACCGCGAACGCGATACCCATCGCGGCGATGGAGATGCGGCCGCGGCGCAGCCAGAATCCGAGCGGAACGAAGAGGAACGCCGCCCACGCCGCATCCACCAGCGAGCCGATGCGGCGGGCGATGGCGTCGGGAAAGACGATCATCCCCCACCCGCTCCCCGCCGTCGCCCCCATCCCGCAGCGCCGCCGCGCGCCGGCACGCATGCACCATCCGCCGCGCCCCTGTGTCGCGAGAAAGCGCTCCCCCGCTTCCGCGCCGACGCCGCGGAGGGCGCCGCGCCAGCGCACCACGGGCTGGTCGAGGTGGAGCCACTCCGCGCGGGTGTGGACGCGGAGAATCAGGTCGTCCCCATCCCGCTCGGCGACGGCGAGGCGCGGCGACCAGGTCGCGGGCGCGAGGAGCCACCCCGTCGCGGCGACCGCGGCCCACACCAGCGCCGCCCACCCGAGCACCAGCCGCCCCGCGCCGCGCCGCGACGGCCGCAGCCACACCGATCGCGAGCGGGCGAGCGCCACCCCGGCGGCGGCGCCGAGCGAGTTGAACAGGAAGTCGCTGAGCGCCGGGTCGCGGCCGGGAATCCACACCTGCGCCGCCTCCACGCCCAGCGAGAGCGCGGCGCACGCGGCCGCGGCCAGCGCCGCCGGGCGGAGCCACCCCGCCGCCACCATCCCCAACGGGACGAAGAGGAGAAGGTTGCGCACCGCGTCCGAGCCCGCCCGCTCGCCGCACGCCAGGCACCAGGTGATCGGGTAGTCGCGCCCCGGCTGCGGCGCCAGCACGGCCACGAGCACCGCCAGCAGGACGGCGAGGGAGGCGATGCGCTGCGGGCTGCGGCCGGAATCGGTCACGTGGCGCGGGTCGAAGGCGGACGAAGCGGGAGATGCGGGGCGATGTGTTGCATCGGCGCCACACCTGCGGGCGCCGGCCGACGAAAAGCGAGGCAAGTCGCGGAGATGCGAGGCGTCTCCCCGCCGCGTCCCCGCTCGCCGCGCGCGGGGATGATGGCCTCGGCCGATGCTCGACTCGGTGCCCGGCGCGCTCCCTGCACGCTTCGTCGCCCGCCGCCGGTCCGGATCACCGCCCAACCCCGCCGATGAACCACCACTTCACCGTCGACGTCGAGGAGTACTTCCAGGTCCACGCGCTGGAGCCGTACGTCCCCCGCGCGGACTGGGACCGGCTCCCCGGCCGCGTCGAACGCGCCACGCGCCTGCTGCTGGAGCTGCTGGCGGAGCACGGCTCGGCGGGGACCTTCTTCGTGCTGGGCTGGATCGCCGAGCGCCACCCCGCGCTGGTGCGCGACATCGCCGCGGCGGGGCACGAGGTGGCGTCGCACGGGTGGGGCCACGAGCGGGTCGATGCGCTCACCCCCGCGCAGTTCCGCGAGTCCGTCCGCACGTCCAAGGCGGTGCTGGAGGATGCGGCGGGCGCGCCCGTTTGGGGCTACCGCGCGCCGAGCTTCTCCATCTCCCCCGAACGGGCCTGGGCGTTCGACGTGCTGCTGGAAGAAGGGTACGCGTACGACTCCAGCGTCTTTCCCGGCCGCGGGCACGGCTGGCCGGCGGCGGCGCGCGACCCGCACCGCGTGGAACGCGCCGCGGGCGTGCTGCACGAGCTTCCGCCCGCGACGCTCCGCGCCGGCGGCCGCCTCTTTCCGGCCGGCGGCGGCGCCTTCCTCCGTCTCCTTCCCCGCGCGCTCGTCACCGGCGCGCTGCGGCAGGCGGAGCGGCGCGGCGTCCCCGGCACCTTCTACGTCCACCCGTGGGAGCTCGATCCCGAACAGCCGCGCATCCGCGTGGACCTGAAGACGCGGATGCGTCACTACGGCGGGCTGAAGCGCACCGTCCCCCGCATCCGCCGTCTCCTCGCCGGGTTCCGCTTCCAGCCCATCGCCCGCACCCTGGCGCTCGAATCCGCCCCCGCGGAGGCCCCGTGCCCGGCCTGACCGCCGCCCCCGCCTCCGCGCTCCGCGTCACGCCGGTGGACGACGTGGCGCGGTGGGACCGCTTCGTCCGTGACAGCGACGGCGGCACGCTCTGCCACCTGGCCGGCTGGCGCGAGGTGATGGCCGACGTGCTGGGCCACCAGACGCTGCTCTGGGCCGCGGAAGACGCGGAAGGCGAGTGGCGCGGCGTGCTTCCGCTGGTCCGCGTCCGCAGCCGGCTTACGGGGCACTTCCTCGTCTCCATGCCCTTCCTGAACGACGGCGGCCCGCTGGGGGACGAAAAGGCGCGCGCCCTTCTCGCCGCGCACGCGCACGCCGAGGCGCGGCGGTGCGGGGCCGGCGTGCTGGAGATGCGCGTCCGCGCGCCGCTCGCCTTTCCCGCGGACACGGCGCCGCCGCGCAAGGTGGTGCGGTATCTCCCCCTCCCGGCGACCGAGGAGGAGCTGTGGGAGACGGGGTTCCGCGCCAAGCTCCGCAGCCAGATCAGGCGGCCCATGAAGGAGGGGATGGAGTTCCGCTGCGGCGACGGCGAGGCCGACGCCTTCTACGCGGTGTTCGCGCGCAACATGCGCGACCTGGGCACCCCCGTGCTCCCCCGCGCCTGGTTCGCGGCCATGGCGCGGCGCTTCCCCGGCCACGTGCTCTTCGCGGCCGTGTATCGCGGCGATGTGCCCGTCGCCGGCGCCTGCTGCCTGCTGTTCGGGGGGGAGATGGAGATCACCTGGGCGTCGTCGCTGCGCGAGCACAACGCGGCCTCGCCCAACATGCTGCTGTACTGGGGGGTGATGCGCGAGGCGATCGCGCGCGGGATGCGCGTCTTCTCCTTCGGCCGGTGCACCCCCGGCGGGTCGACGCACCGCTTCAAGGAGCAGTGGGGCGGCACCGACGCCACGCTCCCGTGGATCGCGTGGTCCCCCGGCGGCGAGGCGGGAACGCCGTCGCCCGACGGACGCGGATACCGGCTGGCCGTGCGGGCGTGGCAGCGGCTTCCGCTGGCCGTGGCCAACCGGCTGGGCCCCGCGCTCTCCCGCCACTTTCCCTGATGCGCCGCCAGCTCGCCGCGTACTCGCCGCTCACCGCCCGCGCGCTGGCCGGCGCCGCGGGCTCGCTCCTGCGCCGCGGCGACGCGGACCGCCTCCTGGCCAACCTCCTCGCCCGCCACCGCGCGGCCTCCGGCGTGCTCTGCGCGAGCGGCACCCAGGCGCTGCAGCTCGCCATCTCCGCGGCGCGCACGCTCTCCGGCGACCCGGCCGCGCCCGTCGCCCTTCCCGCGTGGACGTGCTACGACGTCGCCGCCGCGGCCGTGGGCGCGGACGCGGCGGTGTCGCTGTACGACGTCGACCCGCGCACGCTCACGCCGGACATGGACTCGCTCGAGCGCGTGCTGGCGGCCGGTGCGCGCGTGGTCGTGGCCGCGTGGGCGTATGGCCACCCGCCCGCGTGGGCGGAGCTGCTCGCGCTCGCCGCGCGGCACGGCGCCATCGTGGTTGAAGACGCGGCGCAGGGGCACGGCGCCGCCTGGCGTGGGCGGCCCGCGGGGTCGTTCGGCGCGCTCTCGGTGCTCAGCTTCGGGCGGGGGAAGGGGTGGACGGGCGGCCGCGGCGGCGCGCTGCTCGTCCACACGGAAGGGATGGAGATGGGTTCGGAAGGGATGGAGATGGGGATGAAGATGGAGATGCCATCCGTCCCTCCCGGCGGCGCGCTCGCGGAGATGATGAACCTCGCGGCGTCCGCGGCGCAGTGGATGCTCGGCCGCCCGTCGCTGTACGCGCTCCCCAGCGCGATTCCCGGCCTGGCGCTGGGCGAAACCGTCTACCATCCGCCCCGCCCGCCGCGCGCGCTCCCCCGCGCCGCCGCCACGCTCCTGCGCCGCACCCGCGCCGCCGCCGAGCGCGAGGCCGACGCGCGCCGCCGGAACGCCCGCGCGCTCCTCGCCGCGCTGGGCGACGTCCCCGGCATCCATCCGATCCGCCCCGTCGATGGCGCGGATCCCGGCTTCCTCCGCCTCCCCCTCCTCCTCGACGCCCCCCTGCCATCCGATGCCGCGCGGCTCGGCATCGCCCGCGGCTACCCGCTGCCGCTGGCCGCGCTCCCCGCGCTGAAGCCGCGCCTCACCGGCCCCGAGCGGCGCTTCCCCGGCGCCGAGACGCTCGCGTCGCATCTCGTCACCCTCCCCACGCACTCCCTCCTCACCCCCGCCGACCTGGGCGCGATCACCGCGCTCGTGCGCGGAGCCGTACCGCCTGTCTCCCCCGCATCGCCCCGCCTCTCGCTCAGCCGTACCTGACTTGACAGAGGGAAATCACAGGGAGGGACTGGAGGCGTGCTCGCCGCCAGGGTGGCGCCCCCTATCCTGCTCAGGTCATGCACGGCAACGAACGATTGCCGTTCGCCGCAGGCAGGACCGGCGAAGTCGACAGCGGCGGTCGTTGCACGGCAGCCGGCTCTCCGGCCTGGAACTTGAAGCCCGGTCGATCCCGACCGGTCCGGACCCTTCCCGTGCGGCACCTCTCCCCCGGTCCCCCTTCCCCGCCCCGAACGCCACCTCTCCATGTGCGGAATCTGCGGAATCGCGCTTGCCGCGCCCGATGCGCGGGTGGACGCCGCGCGCGTGGTGCGGATGCGCGACACGCTGGCCCACCGCGGCCCCGACGGCGCGGGGGTGCGCTGCGAACTGAACGTGGGGCTGGGGCATCGCCGGCTGAGCGTGGTGGACCTGGCGGGCGGCGCGCAGCCGCTGTCGAACGAGGACGGCACCGTCTGGGTCACCTTCAACGGCGAGATCTACAACTTCCCCGAGCTCGCCCGCGAGCTGAGGTCGCGCGGCCACGCGTTCCGCACGCGCAGCGACACCGAGGTGCTGGCGCACGGCTACGAGGAGTGGGGCGACACGCTTCCCGCGCGGCTGAACGGGATGTTCGCGTTCGCCGTGCACGACCTGCGCAGGCGCCGCGTTCTGCTCGCGCGCGACCATTTCGGCATCAAGCCGCTCTTCTACTCCGTCACCCCCCACGGACTCTTCTTCGGCTCGGAGATCAAGGCCGTGCTCGCGGGCACCGGCGCCGCAGCCGAGCCCTCCTCGGAGCGGCTGCACGAGTACCTGGCGTTCCGCTACGTGGCCGGCGCCAACACCTTCTTCCGCGGCGTCCACCGGCTTCCCCCGGCGCACGCGGCGGTGTGGGAAGACGGGTCGCTGCGGGTGTGGGAGTACTGGAATCCCCCCGCCCCCGGAGATGACGATCGCTCCACGCTGGCCGAAGCGCGCGACGAACTGGAAGCGCACCTCGAGCGCGCCGTGCGGATGCAGCTGATGAGCGACGTGCCACTGGGCGCCTTCTGCAGCGGCGGCGTGGATTCGGGGCTGGTGACCGGCTACGCCGCCCGTGCCCGCGGCGCGCGGACGCTCAGCTTCTCGGTGGGCTTCGACGACCCCGCGTGGGACGAGACCCCGCTGGCGCGCGACTCGGCCGCGCGCGCGGGCACCGAGCACCAGGTGCTCCCCCTGCGCCCCGGCGACGTGGAGCCGCTGCTGGCGCGGCTCATCGGCTTCTACGACGAGCCGCTGAGCCACCCCAACGCGGTGCCGCTGTACCTGCTGAGCCGCTTCGCGCGGCGCGAGGTGACGGTGGTGCTGACCGGCGAGGGCGCGGACGAGGTGTTCGGCGGGTACCCGCGCTGGCACCTGGCGCGGCCCTCCGGCGCCCCCGCGCCGCTCCGCCGCGCGCTGGCCGCGGCCGCGGGCCTCCTCCCCGGCCACCGCGCGGCCAGGCTCGCCGCGCTCCTCCCGCTGGCGCCCGGCGACGCGCTGATCCTGAACTCCGCGTTCGTGGCGCCGGAGCGGGTGGAACGGCTCACCGGCGGCGCCATGGGCGGCGCGATGGACGAGCGGCGGCGCCTGCTGGCCGAGGCACGCGCCGCCGGCGGAGACCCGGTGGCCACGCTGTCGCGCTACGAGCTGCGCACGTACCTGGAATCCGCGCTGGACCGCATGGACCGCGTGTCGATGGCGGTTGGCCTGGAGGCGCGCGTCCCCTTCCTGGACGTGCGGATGGTGGAGTGGGCGCTCCGCCTCCCCACGCGGCTGAAGATCGCGGGGACGGAGAACAAGCGCGTGGTGAAGGCACTGGCGGAGCGGCGGCTGAGCCCGCGCGTGGCCCGCGGGCGCAAGTCCGGCTTCGGCCTGCCACTGGCAGACTGGTTCCGCGGCGGCCCGCTGGCGGGCGTGCTGGAGCGCCTGCGCGACCCCGCGCACCCCGCCGCCGCGCACTTCGACGCCGCCGAGGTGCGCGCGCTGGTGGCCGCCCACGCGACCGGCGCGGCGGACCACTCCGAGGCGCTGTGGCTGCTGGCGAACGTCTACCTCTGGCACGAGGTGCACGCCGCGTCGCCGCGCTCCGCACCGGCTCCCGCGCTCGTTCCCGCCTGACATAATATCGTTTCGGCTGATTGGCTGTGCATTCAGCCACCCAGATGGTCTCACGCCCGCGCCGCCAATCTCCCCCCATCCGCCCCCCTCGCTCAGCCGTACCTGACCCAACAGAAGGAAATCACACGGAAAGAACGGAGGGTTGCCGGGCACACCCATCCTCCGTTCCCTCCGTGTGAGTCTAATTCCCCTTCGGGCCGGGGCAGGATGCCGGGTGCTTTGCGCGATTCGTTGCGGCATGCAAGAGCCGGCCTGCCTGGCGGCTCGAAGTACGAATCTGTCTAAATCACACACCCAAAAATACTTAGGGATGATGATGAGAGGACAGAACGGGATGGAATACCCGTTGCCTTTCCTGTCGTCGCAAATCACGAACATCGCGAGCCTTTCCGGCGCGCCCCACCGCGGGCGGCCGACGGGCTCGGCCGTAACACAGCTGCTCAGAGCAAACCCGCCGAAAGGCGGCGACGCAGAGCCACGGGGCTAACGCGGGGACTCGTCTCCCGCCATGTCCGCCGGGCCGCCAGCGTGGTGCGATTCCCCGACAAGGGATCCCCGCCGGCGGTCCGTATTCGTGCTGGAATGCGGAATGGCCGGTCCGGACATACACTCGAGACGTTTCGGACTGGAGACGAGTAAAATGCGCACCTCAAGGAACTTTCGGATCGGTCAAGCCGCCGCCGCCTTCGTGGCCGTGCTTGCGGCCTGCGACGGCGGCGGATCGTCGGGCACGGCGGCGGCGCGCGACGTGTTCATCCGCATCGCCAACGCCGACGTGGAGATCGCGCCGGGCGACCAGGCCCGCATCGAGGCCACGGTGGTGGGCGGCAACGCGTCGGCCGTGCCGGAGTGGCGCACCTCGTCGCCCTCCATCGTCACGGTGGACGGGAGCGGCACCGTGCGCGGCCTGGCCGAGGGCGAGGCCACCGTCACCGCCGTCTACGGCTCCGCCACCAGCAACGCCCGGGTGCGCGTGAAGCCGCACCAGGTGTCGCGCGTGGTGGCCACGCCCGACGCCGTGATCCTGCGCGCGCTGGGCGACAGCGTGCGCCTGAGCGCCACCGCCTACGACGCGCAGGGGAACGCGCTGGCCACCACGGTCGGCTGGAGCACCGCCGACACCGGCGTGGCCACCGTCAGCCCCACGGGGATGGTGGTGGCGCGCGGCACCGGGCTTGCCCGTGTGGTGGCCGCCGCGAGCGGAAAGGCGGACACATCCATGATCCAGGTCGTGCAGCTGGTGGCCGCGGTGGCCCTCACCCCGGCCGTCGCATCCCTCCAGACCGGCCAGTCGCTCTCCCTGCAGGCCGTCGCGCGCGACTCCAACGGCGCGGTGGTCCCGGGCACCGGCTACACGTGGACCAGCTCCGCGCCCGCCATCGCCACGGTGGACGCCTCGGGCATGGTGCGCTCGCTGGCCGCGGGCTCGGCGGTGGTCACCGCCGCGGCGCCGTCGGGCGTGGCCGCGCAGGCACAGGTGAGCGTGCAGGCGGTGCCCATCGCCTCGCTGGCCGTGTCCCCCACGTCGTTCGCGCTGGCGCCGGGGCAGAACGCGCAGGCCGCGGCGGTCGCGAAGGACGCGGGCGGCAACGTGCTCACCGGGCGCGTGGTCGCCTGGAGCAGCTCCAACCCCGCGGTGGCCAACGTGTCGCCGCTGGGCGTGGTGTTCGCGCTGGCCGACGGCAGCGCCACCATCACCGCCACCGCCGAGGGGAAGACCGCCTCCGCGCCCGTGGCCGTGAAGACGCCGGTCACCACGACCCCGCCGCCGACTACCGGGACGCCGACGGTGCTGGCCAGCAGCACCTTCGAGACCGGCACGCTGTCGCCCTTCACCTATCCGTGGGACCAGTATCCCAGCGACCTGAGCGTGGTGAACGATCCCACCGGCGCCGGGCACGGCAGGGTGGTGAGCATCCACTACGCCGGGACAGCGGCGGACCGCAACCGCGGCGTGATGTACGAGAGCAACGCAGGCGTCGGGCTGGGCCAGACCATCGTGTTCCGCGGCGACCTGTACGTGGGACAGCCGCTGCCGGGAAGCGAGCCGGCGGGCCGCAAGCTCCTGTACTTCCAGCGCGACGAGAGCACCGGCTTCCCCGATTTCTCGACCGTGCTGGCCCTGTACGGCTACACGCTCATCGTCAGCCAGGGCTACGGGCCGAGCGGCTTCCACCAGGACGTCGGTCTGGCCACCCTGCAGGCGGGGCGGTGGTACAAGCTGGAGATGGAACAGCGGTTGAACACCTCGTTCACCGCGAAGGACGGGGTGATCCGCGTATGGGTGGACGGCGCGCTGGTGTACGAGCGGACGAACCTCACCTGGAGCGATCCCGCCTGGACGGCATCGCCCGCCAACCAGAAATTCCGCTACTTCATCGTGGGTGACCAGGTGAACTACGGCGGTACGTTCGACGAGATGCGCTACTGGGACAACATCACCTTCTCGACCGGCCGCCTCGCCCGGTAGCGCCGGGAACCGGCACATGCCGCCCGCGGGCCGGCGCCCTTCACCGGGTGCCGGCCCGCGCCGCTATCACCCGCCGTGATGCAACGGGGCGAGACGGGAGTCGGCGGCGGGATGGATCCCCTTCCCCCCCGGCTGATCGCAGCGCCGTGCCGTGACCGACCCGGGCGGACCCCGGCAGGGCACCGTCCTTGCCTTCAGTCAGATCGCCCGCCGCTCCGCCCGTCCGCCTCCGGCCCCGCCGCAAATCCGAGCCAGAAGAGCCCCGCTACAATGGCGCCTGACGCATTTTACCCGCGTACCCCTGCCGCCGCCGGGACGCTCCCGCCACGCGTGGACACGCTGCCGTTCTCCGCGGCCGGAACGCGCGGCCAGACCCGCGGGGCCCCGGATTCCTTGCTCTCCCTGTGGTGCGGACGCAACACCTGTATCATCCAGGAGGCAGCCTCGCTCGCTTGCCCGAATCCCCGGGGCGGGCTGTGCGACCGCGGCTCGATCCGTCTCCCCTGCCGCCGGGCCGTGGCATGACCCCCACTTCCGTCCCCGCTTCCTCGCGTGCCGGCCACGCCGCGCAGGCGTGCGACGCGTCGGTGACGTTCGTGGTGCCGGTGCTGAACGGACTTCATTTCCTGCGCCGAACGGTGCCGGCGCTGCTCACCGAGGCCGAGCGCTGGGGCCCGGCCGAGGTGGTGTTCGTCGACAACGGTTCGACCGACGGATCGTACGAGTTCCTCCTCGGCGTCGATCCTGCCCGGGCGCGCGTGATCCGCTTCGAAGGCGGCACCATCGGCGCGGTCCGCAATGCCGGGGCGCGGGAAGGAACCGGCGCCTGTCTGGCCTTCGTCGACGCCGACTGCGTGGTGGCGGAAGGATACCTGGCGGCGGCGGTCGAGACGCTCGCCCGGACCGGCGCGGCCGCCACCGGGTGCGAGGCGAGCGCGCCCGAGGGGGGAAGATGGATCGAGACGGCCCAGTACCGGCTTCACCACGTGGGGCGCGACCGCGCGGTGCACTACATCAACTCGGGCAACTTCTTCATCACGCGCGCCGCGTTCGACGAGGTGGGCGGCTTCCGGGAAGACCTGCCAACGGGCGAAGACTCCGAGATCTGCCGGCGGATGCAGGAGCACGGGCTGGGGATCTGGGAATGCACCCGCGTGAAGGCGGTGCACCTGGGCAACCCGCGCACGCTGCGGCAGTTCTGGCGACGTACGGTATGGCACGGGCTGGGAATGTTCGGAACCGTGGGCGGCCCGCGTCTGGACCGGCCAACGATCATGATGGCGGTGCACCTGGCCTTGACGGTCCTGGGCGCGTTCCTGCTGGCCTGGCCAGGCGTGCCGCTCGCGAAGGCGGTGGCGGCTGCGCTCGCGCTGCAGCTCGCCGTGCCCGTCGCGACCGTGGCGTACCGCTGCGTCGTGGCGCGCCGAACGTCCGCCGCGGGCGCCAACCTGGTGCTCTACTGGCTGTACTACTGGGCGCGGCTCTGGGCGCTGGTGCTGATCGTGACCGGGCGTGGGCACCGCTACCGCAAGTGAAGCCGACCATGACGCCCCCGCTCCGCATCGTCACCAACACGCCGTGGCTGGACGGGCACGCGTCCGCCGGCCGCGCGGTGGAGCCGGTGCGCGTGGACCGGATGCCCGCGTGGCGCGCAGCGCTCGCCTGCCTGGCCGTGTGGCGCCACGACGCCGCGCTGCTGAACATCGACGCGCGCTCGCTCCTGCTGCTCTGCGCCGCGAAGAAGCTGCTCCCGTTCGCGCGCTGCCGGCTGCTCTCGGTGGACCTCATCCTCAACCACCCCGGCCGCGGGCTCCGTGCCCGCCTCGCCTTCCGGGTGCGCCGCTGGCTGCTGAAGGAGGTCGACCGCTTCGCCGTGTACGCCCGCGATACCGCGGAGCTGCGCCGCGTGTACGCGCTCCCGGCGGAGCGCGTGCGCTACGTTCCCTTCAAGGTGAACACGCACGACGAGGTGCTGCGCACCCCCGTGTCCGACGAGGGGTTCTTCCTCTCCTGCGGGCGCTCCAACCGCGACATCGCCACGCTGTGCGCCGCCTTCCGCGGGCTGCCGTACCGGTGCGTGGCGCTGGCCACCTGGGGCCAGGCGGCGGACCACGGGACGCAGGTGGACGGGATCGAGTGGCCGCCCAACGTGGAGCGGGTGGACCACGACGGCGCCACCGCTTCGTGGAACGACTGGATCTCCCGCGCGCACGCCGTGGTCATCCCCGTGCAGCCCGGGATCCTGGCGCCGTCGGGGATCAGCACCTACCCGGTGGCCATGGCGATGGGGAAGTGCGTGATCATCACCGACTCGCCGGCCACGCACGGCGTGCTGGACGAGCGCACGGCCGTCCTGGTGCCCCCCGGCGACCCCGAGGCGCTCCGCGCGGCCGTGGTGCGCGTGGCGGAGGACGCGGAGCTCCGCGCGTCCGTGGCCGCGGCGGGGCGGCGCTACGCGCTGTCGCTGGGCGGCGAGGAGCGCCTGCGCGCGGATCTGCTGCGCGAGCTGGACGACCTCCTCGCCGCGCGGCCGGTCCGCGCGGCGGCGGCACCGGCGGTCGCGCCCGCGCTGCCGGAGTGACGCCGATGCCCGCCGCGCTCGCCCCCCCGCCCTCCCGCTCCGCCGCCGCCGATGACACGGCGCGCGGCGGCGGCGCGTTCCCCGGCGGGAAGCGTTTCGCCTTCACCCTGCTGGACGACACCGACGACGCGACGGTGGAGAACGTCCGCCCCGTCTACGATCTCCTGCACGAGCTGGGGATGCGCACGACGAAGACGGCGTGGCCGCTGGACTGCCCGGAAGGGAGCGAGCTGTACTTCGCCGGGGCGACGCTGCAGGAGGGGGATTACCTCGCCTTCGTGCGCGAGCTGGTGGAGCGCGGCTTCGAGCTGGCCTTCCACAACGCCACGATGGAGACCAGCGACCGCGAGCGGACGCTGCGCGGGCTGCGCTTCCTGGACGAGCGGGTCGGCGCGCCGATGGCGATCCACTGCAACCACGGGCAGAACGGCGAGAACCTGTACTGGGGCGCGCACCGCTATCGCACCGCGCTGCTGCGGCTCCCCCTGCTCGCGGCGGAGCGGATCGCCCGGCGCCCGCGCTTCGACGGGCACGATCCCGCATCCCCCCGCTTCTGGGGCGACGTGTGCCGCGAGCGGTTCAGGTTCGTGCGCAACTTCACCTTCCCCGTGCTGAACAGCGGCGCCATCCCGCCGCACGGGCCGTATCGCCTGCGCTCGACGCCGTGGGTGCGCCACTGGTTCAACACCGCCGACGCGCCGGACGCCGCCGCCTTCAAGCGGCTGGTGACGCGCCGCGCGGTCGACCGGCTGGTGGCCGAGGGCGGCGTCTGCATCCTTTCCACGCACCTGGGGAAGGGGTTCGCGCGCGGCGGCCGCGTCGATCCGGCGGTGGAGGACGCGCTGCGCCACGTCGCCAGCCTGGACGGCTGGTTCGTCCCCGCCTCCACCATCCTCGAGCACCAGCTGGCGATGCGCGGCACGGCGGAGATATCCCCGATCGTCCGCTGGGGACTGGAGATGCGCCACCTCGCGTCGCTCGTCCGCTCGCGCTTTTCATCCCCCCGCTCCCCCGCGGCGCCATGATTCGCTTCGAGCCGCTCCCCGCGCGCCCGGCCGGGTGGGACGACCGGGTCCGCGCCTATCCCGGCAAGACGCTCTTCCACGAGAGCGCGTGGCTGGACCACGTCCTCGACATCCACCCGGACGGCCGCATCGCCTATTTCGACGTCATGCGCGACCGCGAGCGGGTGGGCGTGCACTGCGCGCTGCGGGTGACGCGGATGATGGTGCCCATCCACGGGAGCCCGCTGGGCGGCACGGGAACGAACTGGATGGGGCCGCTGGTACGGGACGGCATCGCCCCGCGCGAGGTGGTGGACGCGCTCGCCCGGCTCTTCGGCCCGCGCCACTTCCTCCATCTGGAGCTCTCCCACCCCTCGCTGGAGCGGGGGATGATGGTATCCGCCGGGTTCCAGGTGCAGGAGGGCGTCACCCACCTGGTCCCCGTCCCCGCGTCGGCGGACGAGGCGTGGGGGGCGATGCGGAGCGAGGCGCGCAACCGCGTGCGCAAGGCGGAGAAGGCCGGCGTGGTGGTGGAGCGGACGGACGACCCGGCCATCGTGGACCACTTCTTCGCGCAGTTCGTGGAGGTCTACGGCAAGCAGGGGATGGTAACGCCGTTCGGGATCGAGCGCCCGCGCTCGCTGTACCAGCGGCTGATGCCGGCCGGGCGCCTCCTCCCGCTCCGGGCGCGCAAGGACGGCGAGGTGCTGGCGGCGGGGCTGTTCCCGTACGACGAGCGGTGCATCTACTTCTGGGGCGCGGGAAGCTGGCTGCGGCACCAGCACCTGTGCCCCAACGAGGCGCTGCACTGGGAGGTGATCCGCTTCGCCGCCGAGAACGGGATCGGGACGTACAACATGTGCGGGGGCACCAGCCGCTTCAAGGACAAGTTCGGCGGCCAGGACGTGCCCTACCTCACCTATCACCGCAGCGCGCTCCCCTTCCTGCAGACCGCGCGGCGCATCTACCGCGACCGGCACTTCCGCCGCCTCCGCACCCCCGCCGCCGCGTGAGCCGGCCGATGTCGCGCAAATCCCCCGCAGACGTCATCCCGAGGCCGAGCCTGCTTCCGCTCACACCCCCCGGGGACGTCATCCTGAGGCCGGCCACACCGCAACCCGTCTCCGCACAGGTCGCTGCAGGCCGAAGGATCCATACCATCCCCGGCACTCGGCCCGCTGTCCGCGACGATGCGAGGCCGCCATGCTGAGCGAGCTCGCCGCGAAGATCCGGCGCAAGGGATTCACCGGCCCACGCTACGTGGGCCTGGGCGGCAAGCTGCGCTTCCTGCGCGAGAGCACGCTCGCGCGGCGCGAGCTGGTGTTCGCGGCCACGCCGGAGAGCTTCGCCGCCGCGCCCGCGCCGCAGGGGCCGCCGCTGGAGCTGCACCGCATCCGCGCGGCCGCCGGGCTGGAGCCGTTCCGCGCGGGGCTGGCGGCGGCGTGGTATCCCGGCCTCGTGGAATCGTTCGCGCCGCCGCTGGGGTGGGGCGAGGAGGCGGTGATCGGGACGGTGGATGGCGAAGTCGCGTGCTACTGCTGGATGCAGTTCGGCACCGCGGAGGGGTTCCCCACCTACTACGGGCGGATGCTGGAGCGCGAGGCGCGCATCCTCCGCGCGGGGGTGGCGCCGGCGTTCCGGCGGTCGGGGCTGAACAAGCTCACCATGCACCGGCTGCTGGAGCGCTCGTTCGCCGCGGGAGCGGAGCGGGTGTGGGCGGAGTGCTATCTCCACAACCTTCCCGCGGCGCGGACCTTCCTGCGCATCGGCTTCCGCGCGGTGGGCGTGCTGACTGTGCTGGAGGCGCCGCCGCTGCGCGGTTTCGTCCGCTGGTCATCGCTCGATCCCGCCGCCGCGCTCTACCGCCGCCACGGCGTGGACCTCCTCGCCGCGCCGTCGCCCGCATCCCCATCCCCCGTCGCCGCCGCGGAGCCCGCCGGCGTCGCCTGACGTTTCATCCCGACGTCCCCTCCGCTGACGGCGTTCTCACGCGGAGGCGCGGAGACGCGGGAGAGCCTCGGAAGCACCTCCGCGTCTCCGCGTGAGATCCAGCGATGCAGGGCCGCCGCACGTGTGGCGGCCATGCATCACTCCGCGCGTCCCCACACCGAGGCGGAGAGCGGCGCGGCGAAGCGCGGATCGGCAGACAACCCAATGATCCCAAGGCACTTTCGCGCCCGGAAGCCTCGTCCGGCGAAGCGTGCGCACGCGGCGAACGCGGGCGCGCGACGTGCTCCTCGCTCGCCGCGTGCGCACGGCCGCGCCCCGCCGAACTCCCCCGGGCCGCCTTCCCCGACCCGCCCCGCTCCGCATGGACGCTCCCCATCCCGTTCCCGCCGCTCAGATCGTAGCAGCCTACGAAGGCATGCGGCGCGGGCGCCGGCCGGCGCGCACAGAACCCGACCCGAACCCCGCCTCCGCCGCGGCCGCATCGCCCGGCGCGGACCCGCTCTACGCGCTGCACCCCAAGGCGCTGTGGGCGTACCTGAAGACGCAGCCCGCGTCGTTCTGGCTCATCTGCTTCTACCTCTTCCTGGAATACGTCCGTCCGCAGTCCATCTACGACGCGCTGGTCGGGCCCCCGTGGGCGCTCATCTGCGTGATCCTGACCGTCGTGGCCTTCCTGGTCCTGGAAGGAGGGCAGATCCGCCCCCGCACTCCCGCCGACGCCATGCTGGCCGTCTTCACGGTCATCGTGGTCGCGTCGTCGGTGTTCGCGTGGAAGCCCGAGGCCTCGTACGCCAAGCTGCAGGACTACTTCTCCTGGGTGCTCATCTACCTGCTGATCTCCAGCATCGTGACCACCGAGCGGCGCTTCCTGGTGTTCCTTCTCTCGTTCCTGCTGTACAGCTTCAAGATGTCGCAGCACGGCACCCGCTCGTGGGCCGAGGACGGGTTCATCTTCCGCGACTGGGGCACCACCGGCGCGCCGGGGTGGTTCCAGAACTCGGGCGAGTTCGGCGTGCAGATGTGCGTGTTCCTGCCGATGGTGATCTTCTTCATCACCGCGCTCTCGCAGCACTGGGGAAAGGTCACCCGCATGCTGATGTGGGCGATGGCGGTGACGGCGGTCACGGGGATCGTGGCCTCGTCGTCGCGCGGCGCCATCCTGGGGCTGGCCGCCGTCGCGCTGTGGATGCTGCTGAAGAGCCGCTACCGCGCCCGCGCCCTCGTCGGTACCGTGGTGCTCACCCTGTTCGTGCTGTACATCCTGCCGCCCGAGCAGAAGGCGCGGCTGGACTCGATGGGCGAGGACCAGACCTCGGTGTCGCGCAAGGACTACTGGAAGCACGGGCGCGAGATCATGGCCGAGAACCCGGTGATGGGGATCGGGTACGCCAACTGGCCGGACTGGTACGAGGCCAACTACGGCTTCCGCGCCCTCCCGCACAACATCTTCATCCAGGCCGGCGCCGAGATGGGGTACACGGGGCTGCTGGGGCTGGCCGGCCTGATCGGCGCCACGCTGGTGGTGAACCGCAAGACGCGGAAGATCGCGAAGACGCTTCCCGGCGCGGGCGGCAACCGCTTCCTGCACGACAGCGCGCACGGGCTGGACGGGGCGATGATCGGGTTCCTGGCCAGCGGGATGTTCGTGACCGTGCTGTACTACCCGTTCTTCTGGATCAACCTCGCGCTCACCGTGGCCCTCCACAACGCGACGCTCGACGCGGAGCGGCGCGCCCGGCTGACCGCGCCGCAACGGAAATCGGGAGATGCGGAGCCGGCGCCGGTCCCGCTGCTGATGCCCGGACCGGCGCTGCGGCGGGGCGGAGGATGGTGATGCGCACCGTCCTGCACCTGATCAACACCGGCGGCCCCGGCGGCGCGGAAACGGTGTTCGTCGATCTGGTGCGCGGGCTGGATGCGCGTCGCTGGCGCTCGATTCCCGTGGTCCCCGACCAGGGATGGATCAACGAGCGGCTGCGCGAGTGCGGCACGGAGCCGGTCGTCGTCCCCACGCTGCGTCCGTTCGAGGTGGGCTACTACGCGCGCCTCGCCCGGCTGGCCCGCGCGGAGGGGGTGGACGTCGTCCACGGCCACTACTTCGGGCCGGCGGTGACGGCGAGCATCGTCGGCATGCTCACCGGCATCCCCGCGGTGGCCACGCTGCACGGCGCGGGCGACGTGGCGGGGGAGCGGCACCGCGCGCTGAAGTCCGCGCTGCTGGGGCGCGGGCTGCGCCGCATCGTCTTCGTCTCCGAGGCGCTGCGGCGCGAGGTGACGGCGGGCGGCGCGCTGCGGGCGGCCCGCACCGAGGTCATCCCCAACGGCATCGACGCGGGGCGGTTCTCCCCCCGGCGCGACCCCGCCCTCCGCCGCGAGCTGGGGATCGGCGACGATGCGTTCGTCGTCGCCGCCATCGGCAACGTGCGCCCGGCCAAGGGCTACGACGTGCTCCTGCGCGCCGCCGCCCTGCTGCGCGCGCGCGTCCCCGGGCTGCGCGTGGTGATCGCGGGCGAGGCGCGCGGGCCAGTGTTCGACGAGCTGGTCGCCCTCCGCGCCTCGCTGGGGCTGAAGGACGTGGCGACCTTCGCCGGCTTCCGCGACGACGTGGCGGGCGTGCTGGCCGCGGCCGACGCCTTCGTGCTGGCGTCGCGCAGCGAGGGCTTCTCGCTCTCCACCGTGCAGGCCATGGCGATGGGGATTCCCGTCGCCGCCACGCGCTGCGGCGGGCCCGAGGAGCTGGTGGACGACGGGGTGACGGGGCTGCTGGTGGAGAACGGATCTCCCGGCGCGATCGCCGACGCGATCGCGACCCTGCACGCGGACGCGGCGATGCGCGCGCGTCTCGGCGCCGCGGGGATGCGCGCCGCGCGCGAGCGCTTCACCGTGGAGGCGCAGGTGCGCGCGTACGAGCGGCTGTACGACGCCGTCCTGGCCGAGCGCCGCGGCTTCGGTCGGCGCGCCGCGCCCGCCGAGATCCCCGTCCCCGCCGCTGCGCCGGTGGAAGGAGGCGCGGCATGGCGTCCGTGAGCGTCGTCATCCCCGCCTACAACCGCGCGGACCTGATCGAGCCGACGGTGCGCTCCATCCTGGCGCAGACGGCGGCGCCGCTGGAGGTGCTGGTCGTGGACGACGGGTCGACCGACGACACGGCCGCCGTCTGCGCGCGCTTTCCCGCACCGGTGCGGCTGATCCGCCAGGAGAACCGCGGCCTTCCCGGCGCCCGCAACCGCGGCATCGCCGAGGCGCGGGGCGACTGGATCGCGCTCTGCGACTCGGACGACGTGTGGCGCCCGCGCAAGCTGGAGGTGCAGCTCGCCGCGATGGCCGCCACGGGCGCGGAGTGGAGCATCAGCGGATGCGGCCTCATCGACCCCGACGGCCACCCCGTTCCCGCGCCGCACCTGGGCTTTCCGCGCGTCTTCGCCATCTTCGCGGAGACGCGCGCCACGCCGGAGCGCCACTTCGGCCGCTGGCTCCGCCGCGAGCGGGTGGAGACCGCGGACGGCGCCGTTCCCGTCCACGCGGGCGACGCGTTCGGCCTCTTCTTCGAGGGGAACGTCGCCCTTCCGTCCTCTGCCCTCGTCTCCCGCGCGCTGATCGACAGAGCGGGCGCGTTCGACGAGCACTTCCGGGTGGCGGGGGAGGAGACGGAGTTCTTCCACCGGATGGCGGCGCACGCGCCCGTGGCGGTGGTGATGGACGCGCTGCTGGACTACCGCGTAGGCCACGCGTCGATGGTGGTGACGACGGACTCCACGCGCTTCATCACCAAGGCCATCGAGAGCCTGGACCGCGCCGCGCACCTGCGTCCCACGCTGACGGAGGCGGAGGCGGAGGCGTACCGCGAGGGACGCGCGCGGCTGCAGCTGCGGCTGGCGTACGCGCGGCTGAGCTCGATGGACGGCCGCGGCGCGCGCGACGCCCTGCGCGACCACCGCCGCTCCGGCGCCGCGCCGACGCCGCGCTCCGCCGCGCTCCTGCTGGCCTCGCTGGCGCCGCCGCCGGTGCTGCGCGGGCTGCACCGCGTGAAGCGCGCGCTGAGCGGGCTCCGCCCCGCCGGTGCGTGACCCGATGACGGCGATCCTCACGCGGAGACGCGGAGACGCGGAGGTGGAATCGCCACTCCCCCGCGTCTCCGCGTCTCCGCGTGAGATCCCGCCCGGCCGAGGCGCGGCGGCGGTGCTGGTCACGGACGGAGAGCAGCGCGCGGCACTCGCGATCGTGCGCTCGCTGGGCGCGGCGGGGCACCGCGTGTTCGTCTGCTCGGCCAGAGGCCGGTCGCTCGCGGGCGCGTCGCGGCACTCGTCCGGCCAGGCGCGCGTCCCCGATCCGCTGCGCGACCCGGCCGCGTTCGTGGACGCGATCGCGGATCTCGCCGCGCGCTGGGGGATCGGCACGCTTCTCCCCGTCTCCGAGGCCGCGCTGCTGGCGCTGCTCCCGGAGCGCGACCGCTTCGCCGGCATCCGCATCCCCTTTCCCCCCGCGGAGACCTTCCGCCGCATCTGCGACAAGGCCGAGGTCGCCGCCGCGGCCGCGCGCTTGGGGATCGCCGTCCCCGAGCAGCGCGTCGCCCGGTCGGCGGACGACGTGGCGGAGGCCGCGCGCGAGCTGCGCTTTCCGCTGGTGCTGAAGCCCGCGCGCTCCGTCGCCGAGGCGGAGGGCGGGCGGGTGAAGACGTCGGTGGTGCACGTGGACGGGCCCGCGGCGCTGGACGCGGCGGCGCGCTCCGTCCTCCCCGGCGCCTACCCGCTGCTGCTGCAGGAGCGCATCGTGGGCGACGGCGTCGGCGTCTTCCTCCTCCTGCGCGGCGGGGAGACGGTGGCCGCCTTCGCGCACCGCCGCATCCGCGAGAAGCCGCCGTCGGGGGGCGTGAGCGTGTTCCGCGAGAGCGCCGCGCTCCCGGCGGACCTGCTGGAGCGCTCCCGCGCGCTGCTGGCCGAGTTCGCGTGGGAGGGCGTGGCGATGGTGGAGTACAAGCGCGACGCGGCCACCGGCACGCCGTACCTGATGGAGATCAACGGCCGCTTCTGGGGATCGCTCCAGCTCGCCGTCGACGCCGGCGTGGACTTCCCCGCCCTGCTCGTCGCGGATGCCGAGCGCGCCCCGTCGGCGTACCGCGTCGGCGCGCGCAGCCGCTGGGAGTGGGGCGAGGTGGACCACCTGATCGCCCGCTTCCGCCGCACGCCGCGCGAGCTGGCGCTGCCGCCGGGCGCGCCGGGACGCGCCCGCGCGCTCCTCGACATCCTCCGCGACGCCGCAGCACCCCGCAGCCGCGCCGAGATCTTCCGCCTCTCCGACCCGCGCCCCTTCCTCCGCGAGACGATGGACTGGCTCGCGCGCCGCTAACGAGATCTACGGAGTCTCCCTCCGTGTCTCCCCCACGCGCCGGGGTGCCTCCGAATGCACCTCCGCGTCTCCGCGTCTCGGCGTGAGATCCAGCGGCGCTTGGCCCGCGCACGATCGCCGACGCGCGAGCCGAACTGCTACGTCCTGTCGCGCACCGCCGCCGGTTGTGGCGCGCGCGCAACACTCCGCCGCGATCCATCGTCTCCGCAGCTCCCGCATCTTAGCGCACGGCAACGGTTTCCGCTCCGCCGCACCCGGCATGGCGATTGAACTCCGTCACCCGCGCAGACGTCCGTCCCCTCCCTCTCCCGCATCCCCCTCCCGCGCTGAATGGCAAGCGAGCTCCGCACCCTCGGCAGGCACACGCTGGTGTACGGCGCGGGCGAGGCCGTGGGCAGGCTGGCCAGCTTCATCATGCTCCCCGTCTACACCCGCTTCCTGGCGCCGGCGGACTACGGCGTGCTGGAGCTGATGGGCACCACCATCGACGTGGTGGGAATGATCGCGGGGATGGGGCTGGCCGCGGGCGTGTTCAAGGAGTTCGCGCGCATCACCGACCGCGGCGAGCGCGACCGCATGGTCAGCACGGTCACGCTGGCCACCGGCACGCTCTCGCTGATGACGGCGCTGCTGGGGCTGCTGGCCGCGCCGCTGCTGTCGCGCTGGGTGCTGGCGGGCGCGGGGGCGCCGGTGTTCGTGCGCGTTTTCTTCGTCATCTACTTCCTCCAGTCGCTCACCGGCATCCCCTTCCTGCTGGTGCGCGCGGAGGAGCGCTCGCTGCTGTACGTCTGGCTGAACGTGGGCAAGCTGGTCGCCTCGCTCTCGCTGAACATCCTCTTCCTGGTCTATCTCAGGATGGGGGTGATGGGGGTGCTGCTGGGCAACGTGATCGTCTCCGGCGTGCTGGGCGTGGGGATGGCCGCGTGGACGCTGCGGCGCGTGGGCTTCCACTTCTCCCCCGACGCCTTCCGCCGCCTGTCGCGCTTCGGCGGGCCCATCGTGGTGTGGTCGCTCGCCTCGTTCGTGCTCACCTTCTCGGACCGCTACTTCCTGGTGCACTGGGCGGACGCGGCGACCGTCGGCCTCTACTCGCTCGCGTACAAGTTCTCGTTCCTCCTCTCCGCCTTCGCCTTCACGCCGTTCAGCCAGGTGTGGGAGCCGCGCCGCTTCATCGTCGCGCAGCGGCCCGACGCGCAGGCGGTGTTCGGGCGCGTGTTCTTCTACCTGAACGCCTGCCTGGGCATCGGCGCGCTGGGGCTGGTGCTGTTCACCCGCGACGTGCTGGCGGTGATGGCGGACCCGGCGTACCTCCCCGCCGCCGCGGTGGTCCCCCTGCTCCTGGGCGCCACGGTCTTCCAGCAGTGGACGGCCTTCTGCAACCTGGGACTGTATCTCAAGGAGAAGACGGGCCTCTACGCCCGCGCCGGGCTGGTCGGCGTCGCCGCGGTGACGGTGCTGAACTTCGCGCTCATCCCGCGGTGGGGGATGTGGGGCGCCGCGTGGGCCACGCTGGCGGCGTACGCCATCCGCTTCGCCGCGGTCTACGTCGTCGCCCAGCGCGCGTACCCGATCGAGTACGGCTGGGGGCGCGTTTCCCGGCTGCTGGGCGTCGTCGCCGCCGCGGCGGGGGTGCGGATGGCGCTCCCCGGCGTTACCGGCGCGCCGTCGTTCGCGCTCAGCTGCGGGCTCCTCGCCGCCGCGCTGATCGCCGTCTACGCCTGGACGCTTTCGGGCGAGGACCGGGCGATGCTGCGCGGCTTCGTCCGCCGCCCCATCGCGGTGCTCTCGCCCGCCGCCTGACCCCTTCCCAACGGAACCGAGCCGATGGCCACCCTTCCCGCCCCCGCCACGATTGCCGACCACTACCGGCAGGTGATGAAGGACACGGGCGGAGACTACATCCACCACCGCTGGGGCGCGTCGGAGATCCAGCGCCGCCACTACCGCCAGACCGCTACCGCGCTGGGCGACGCGCTGGACCGGCTGGGCGAGCCCGGCGACGTGCTGGAGATCGGGTGCGGCCCGGCGGTGTGGACGCCGCTCTTCCTGGCGCGCGCCCGCAGCGTGCTGCTGTACGACATCTCCGACGCCATGCTGGCCCGCGCCCGCGAGCGCATCGCCGAGACCGACGGCGGGCGGCACGCCGGGAAGGTGGGCTACCGCGCGGGCGATTTCGTCGCGGATCCGCCGGCGGGCGAGAGCTGGGACACCATCATCTCCGTGCGCGCCTTCGAGTACATGTCCAGCAAGGCCGACTTCGTGCGCCACTGCGCGGCGCGGCTGCGCCCCGGCGGCACGCTCATCGTGGTCACCAAGAACCGCGGCTGGCTGGACATGCGGGGCATCCCCCGGGCGACCGGCGTTCCCGTCGGCGTGGCGATGCACGCGGACCTGCGGGGATGGCGCGAGGTCTCCGGCCTCTTCCGCGACGCGGGGCTGGCGGACGTTTCCGCGCGCCCGGTCGTCTTCGGCTCGTACCGCCGCCCGTTCGCGTGGCGGCCGGGACTCGCCGCGGCGGACGCGCTGCACCGCTGGCGCCACCGCCGGCCCATGGCGCGCGCGCTGGACCCGCTGGTGGAGAGCTACCTGGTCGCGGGCCGCAAGCCGGTGGACGTGTGAGCCCCATGGCCGCCCCGGCGCCGCCGGACGCCCCCGCCGCGCCCGACCCGCTGGGCGCACGCGCGCCCAAGCTGGCCGCGCTGCTGGGCCTCCGCCGCGGCGCGCGGGTGCTGGCCGCCGGCGCCCGCCTCCGCGCGTGGGAAGCCGACCTGGACGCGTATTTCGACGCGGAGTGGCGGGCGTCGATCGGCATCGGGACGATCGGCGGGGGATGGGACCTGGTGCTCTGGGCGCCCACTCCCGCGGAGACCGGCGCCGGGTTCGCGGACGCGCTCGCGGCGATCCGGGCTTCGCTCTCGCCGGGCGGCACGCTGGTGCTGATGGCGAAGAACGCGCTCTCATTGCGGGAGATGGCGCACGGCGCGCCGGGGCTGGTCCGCTCGGGTGCGCGGACGGCGGGGGGATACCGCGCACGGCTGCGGGCGGCGGGATTCGCCCGGGTGCACGAGTTCGCGGCGGTGCCGTCGCTGGACGACGCGGAGGAGTTCGTGTCGCCGCCGGCCCGCATCGCCCTTCCCGCCAGCGGCCGGGCCGAGCGCGCGCTCGCCGCGGTGGGACTCCTTCCGCTGGTGCACGACGGATTCGTCTACATTGCCGCCGGGAACCGCGGTGGCCTCTCGTCTCTTCTACAATCCTTGCGCGAGGGCGGTGAAGAGGCGGGGGGCCCCGCGACCCGGCTGGAAAGATTCGCGCTGCGCAGCCGCGGCGCGCTGGTCCTGCGCGTCCGCACGGGCGCGCGGGAGATGGTCTGCCGCGTGGCCGCAACGGGCGAGGCGGCGGGGATGGTCGCCTGCAACGCGGAGTGGACGCGGCGGCTCCGCGCCTGCCGCGGCCTGGAGCCGTGGGCGCGCGAGCGCATCCCGAAACCGTCCGCGGAGATCGCGCTGGGAGATGCGGTGCTCTTCCCCGAGCGCGCGGTGGACGGCGTGGTCGGGTGGATGCTGGCGCCGGCGCGGCGGACGGTGCTCTGGCACGACCTCGTGCGCTTCGCCCTGAACCTGCACCACGCGACCGCGCGGGCGCTGCGGCTGGACGAGGAGTCGGTCGAGCGCCTGGTCCCCGAATCGCTCCCCGCGCACGCGGCGGGGCTGCGGCGGGCGTATGGCGAGGTGCGGGCCGCGCTCGCCGCGCGGGTGCTGGGGACGGCGCAGGTGACCGCGTGGGCGCATGGGGACTACGGCCACGGCAACGCCATCGCCGACGCCCGCAGCGGGCGGCTGGCGGGAGTGATCGACTGGGACCAGGGCGCGCGCGACGCGGCGGGGACCGACGTGCTGAACGCCGCGGTGCAGCGGCATCACCTCGATACCGGGCTCCCCTACGCCCGCGCCTTCGCCGTCGTCGCGGAACGGTTCGCGGCGGGCGGCTTCGCGGCGGTGGACGCGCCCGCGTTCGACGCGGCGCTCCCGCTCGACCCCGCCGCGCGCGCCGGGCTGGCCGCGTGGACGGCGCTGCGCATCGTCCGCCGCTCCGCGCGCTACGCGGCCCTGTTCGCGGGGAGCGAGGCGGACTCCGCCGCCCTCCTCGGCGAGGCCGCGGCGCTGCTCGCCCGCCACCCCGCCGCCGGGGACGGGCGATGAGCGCATCCCCCCGTCCTCTCCGCGTGCTGTACGTGGACGCCAGCATCGGCTTCGGCGGCGCGTGCCGCAGCCTGGCGGCCACGCTGCGCGCCCTTCCCCGCGTGGAGCCGCTGCTGGTGACGCTGCAGCCGGCCGCGCTGGTGCGCGAGTGGTTCGGGGGCGTTCCCGCCCGGCGCTTCCGGCGGCGGCTGAACTACCTGAGCGCCGGCCGCGTCCGCGCGTGGATCGACCGCCGCGTTCCCACCGCGCCGCTGCGGCACGCGGCGGTGAAGCTGCTGGCCTGCGCGGACCTGGCGGCCACGCTCTGGAACGCGCTGGCCATCGCCCGCGCGGCGCGGCGGCACCGCGCGGAGCTCGTGCATCTCAACAACGGGCTGGGCCCGCTCGAGGCGCTGCTCGCGGCGCGGCTGGCCGGCATCCCCGTGGTCGCCCATCTCCGCGACTTCCATCCTCCCGGCCGGTACCTGGGGATGGGGCTGGCGCGCGGCATCTCCCACGTTCTCGCCGTCTCCGGCGCGGTGGCGGAGAGCCTGGACGGCGGCCCCGTCCCCCGCGCCCGCATCTCCGTCGTCCACGACCCCGTCGACGTCGACCGGCTGGAGCGCGCCGCCGGGATGCGAGGCGCCGTCCGCGCCGGGCTGGGGATCGCCCCCGATGCCGTCGCCATCGGCATCGTGGGGCGGGTGATCCCGTGGAAGGGGCAGCTGGAGTTCGCGCGCGCGGCGATCGGGGCGATGGCGGAGGAGCCGGCGATCCACGCGGTGGTCATCGGCGACGAGAGCGACGGCGGCCGCGCGTACGTGGACGCCGTCCGCGCGGTGGTGGATGCATCGCCCTTCGCGGGTCGCTTCACCTTCGCCGGCTACCGCGCGGACGTGGAGGAGTGCCACGCCGCGCTCGACGTGGTGGTGCACGCCTCCATCACCCCCGAGCCGTTCGGGATGGTGGTGCCCGAGGCGATGGCCGCCGGGCGCGCCGTGATCGCCGCGGACGCGGGCGGCCCGCGCGAGGTGGTGGCGCATGACATTGACGGCCTTCTCGTCCCCCCCGGCGACGTCCCGGCACTCGCGGCGGCGATGGTGCGGCTGGCGCGCGACCCCGAGCTGCGCGAGCGGATGGGGGCGGCGGGGCGTCGCAAGGCGCGCGAGCGCTTCCGCCCGGAGGCGAGCGCCACGGCGGTGGCCGACGTCTACGCCGCCGTGCTGGCGGAGCGCCCCGCCGCCGCGCCCGTCGCGGCGAAGGAGGTGTCGCATGCCTGACGCCGGATCCGGCAATCACCCGTGCATTCCGAACGCACGGAGAGACGTCATCCTGAGGCCGGCCACACCCTCGTTGCCCCTGCACGAACGGCTGCAGGCCGAAGGATCCATAGGTGAGGCCGCACGTGCGCTGCCGAACCGCACGATCGATCCCCTGACCAGGCCTGAGGCGGCGCGCGCCCGCACCGTCCTGGTCCTGCACCGCGGCGGCGGGCAGATCCGCGGCTCGGAAGAGGTGCTGCTGGCCTTCCTGGCCGGGCTCCGGCGCGACCGCTTCCGCCCCGTCGTCCTCCATTCCGACCCCGTGCTCCGCGAGCCGCTGGCCGCGCTCGGCGTGGAGGGCGCGGTGCACGACTTTCCCGAGATACTCCTGTCCCGCGGCGAGCCGAAGCTCCCGCTGCTGCGCTGGTTCGGCGCGCTGCGGCGGATGACGGCGGTGGCGCGCGCGGAGCGGGCGGAACTGGTCCTGGCCAGCGGCGGCGGGCCGTGCCAGCTGGGCGTTCCCGTCGCGCGGCGGCTGGGCGTCCCGCTCGTCTGCCTTCTCCATCACCCCGCCCCGGCGTACCTGCACCGCGCGTGGCTCACCCGGCGCGCGGACCGCCACGTCTTCATCAGCCGCTTCACCGCCGACCACACCCGCGAGCGCATCGGCCGCGGCGGCGTGGTGGTGGCGCCGGGGATCGACGTGCACGGCCGCTTCACCCCGCCCGCGCGGCGCGACCCGGCGGTCCGGCTGAAGATGGGGATCGCCACGGACGAGGTCGTGTTCGCGCAGGTCGGCGCGCTGGTGCCGCACAAGGAGCACGCGCTGCTGCTGGACGCCTTCGCGCGCGTCCGCCGCATCCGCCCCAACGTGCGGCTGCTGGTGATCGGCGCGGGGCCGGAGGAGGCGCGCCTGCGGGAGAGGGCGCTCGGGCTCGGCCTCGAATCCGCGGTGACCTTCACCGGGCGGGTGGACGACGTGGTCCCCTTCCTCCGCCACGTGGTGGACGTGAACGTTCTCGCCTCGCGCGAAGAGGGGCTGGGGCTGGTGAACGTCGAGGCCGCCGCCTGCCGCATCCCCACCGTGGCGGCGGACGCGACCGGGGTGCGCGAGTCCGTGGTCCACGGCCATACCGGCCTGCTCTTCCCGCCGGGCGAGGTGGGCGCGCTCGCGTCGTTCATGCTGCGGCTGGCGCGCGACGCGGCGCTCCGCGCGGCGATGGGCGCCGAGGGCCGCGCTTTCGCCGTCGAGCGCTTCTCGCTCGAGCGCTTCAACGCGCGGATGGAAGCGGTGCTGGAGGATGCGCTCGTCCCCCGCGCGGCCTCCGAAGCGTCCGCGCCCGCAGCGGCGATGGAGGCGGCGCATGCCTGAGGCCGCCGCCCGCTCCGCCTCCGCATTGCGCGGCGCGGTGAAGCGCGCCGCCGAGCGCACGCTCACCGCCGCCGGCGCCGACCGCATCGCCCTGGCCATGCGCCCCGCGGGCGTGCTGGTGCTGGCCTACCACAACATCGTCCCCGCGGGCGAGTCCGCGCGCGGCGACACCAGCCTGCACCTGCCGCAGGCCGACTTCGGGCGCCAGCTCGACGCCCTCCGCCGCACGCACCGCATCGTCCCGCTCGACCAGGCGTTCGCGCCGGGAGATGGCGATCGTCCGCGCGCCGTCATCACCTTCGACGACGCCTGCCGCGGCGCGCTAACCGCGGGGATCGACGAGCTCGCCCGCCGCGGCGGCCTCCCGGCGACGATCTTCGTCGCCCCCGGCCTGCTGGGCTCCGCGCCCTGGTGGGACGAGCTGGCCGGTCCCAACGGGCTGGACCCCGCCGTCCGCGCGCACGCGCTGGACGTGCTGGGCGGCCGCGCCGCCGCGGTGCGCGCCTGGGCCGAGACCGCCGGGCTCCGCCGCCGCGCGCTTCCCACGCACCAGCGCATCGCCACGGCCGAAGAGCTGGCGGCCACCGCCGCGCGCCCGGGGATCACCCTGGCGCCGCACGGCTGGAGCCACGCCAGCCTTCCCGCGCTCACCGCCACCGCGCTGGGCGACGAGCTGTCGCGGCCGCTGGCCTGGCTGCGCGACCGCTTCGGCGGGGCGCTCCCCTGGCTGGCCTACCCGTACGGCCACGCCTCGCCCGAGGTGGAGCGCGCGGCGGAGCGGGCCGGCTACCAGGGCGCGTTCCGGGTGGAGGGCGGCAGCTTCGTCCTGGCCGGCGCCGCCGCGCATCCCTTCGCGCTGCCGCGCCTCACCGTCCCCGCCGGCGTGTCGGACGAGGGGTTCCGCCTCCTCGTCTCCGGCGTGCGGAGGGGATGACGATGCTCGCCCAGCCGCTGGCCGCCGCGCCGGAATCGCCCGCCTATCTCGATCGGGAGATGGGGGATGATGCGCCGCTCACGATCGTCCACATCGCCGCGCCCGCGCGGTTCGGGGGGCTGGAGCGCGTGCTGGAGATGCTGGCCGGCGGAGAGGCCGCGCGCGGGCACCGCGTGCACGTGGCCGCCGTGCTCGACCCCGGCGCCGCGGACGGCCACCCGCTCCTGGCCGCGCTCGCCGCCGCGGGGGTGAGCGTGCATGCGCTCGTCCCGCCGCCGCGCGCATACCGCCGCGAGCGCGCTCAGATGCGGATGCTCCTCGCGCGCGTCGCGCCGGACGTGGTGCACACCCACGGCTACCGCGCGGACGTCCTGCACGGCGGCGTGGCGCGCGGGCTCGGCATCGCCACCCTCTCCACCGTCCACGGCTTCACGGGCGGGGGATGGAAGAACCGCTTCTACGAACGCCTCCAGCGCCGGGTGCTGCGCCGCTCGGCCGCCGTCGCCGCCGTCTCGCGCCGCATGGGGATCGAGCTGCTGGATGCCGGCATCCGCCGCGACCGCCTGCACGTCATCCCCAACGCCTGGACGCCCGGCGCGCCCCCCGCCCCGCGCGGCGAAGCCCGCCGCGTGCTGGGGATCGCGGACGACGTCTTCGCCATCGGCTGGGTCGGCCGGGTGTCGAAGGAGAAGGGATTGGACGTGCTGGTGGACGCGCTCCCCCTCCTCGCCGACCTCCCCTTCCGCCTGGTGGTGCTGGGGGATGGGCCCGGCCGCGAAGCCGCCACCGCGCAGGCCGCGCGGCTCGGCGTGGGGGAGCGGATCGACTGGCGCGGCGCGACCGACGGCGCGGGGCGGTGGATGGCGGCGTTCGACGCGTGGGTGCTGAGCTCGCGCACGGAGGGGACGCCGGTGACACTCTTCGAGGCCGCGGCCGCCGGTGCGCCCATCGTCGCCACCTCGGTCGGCGGCGTCCCCGACGTCGTCACCCCCAGCGACGCGCTCCTCGTTCCCCACGAGCGCCCGGACGCGCTGGCCGCCGCCATCCACGCCGTCTACGGCGATCCCGAGGGCGCCGCCGCCCGCGCCGGACGCGCCCTCGACCGGATCGAAGCGTCGTTCGCGCCCGGCCCCTGGATCGACGCCTACGAGACCCTCTGCCGCCGCATCGCACGCGGCGCGCTCACGCGCAACCGATGAACACGCTCGCCTGCATCCTGGCCGCGCTCCCCGTGGCGCTGGCGCTCTACGCATACGCCGGGTATCCGCTGGCACTGCGCCTGCTCGCCCCGTTCCGCCCCGCCCCCGCGGCGCCGGCGGACCCGGCGGAGTGGCCGCTGCTCAGCGTCTCCCTTCCCGCGTACAACGAGGAAGCGCAGCTCCCCGGCGCGCTCGACGCGCTGCTGGCCGCCGACTATCCGCGCGGCCGCCTGCAGCTGCTGGTGATCTCCGACGCCTCTACCGACGCGACCGACGACATCGCGCGGTCGTACGCCGGCCGCGGCGTGTCGCTGCTCCGGCGCGAGCGGCGCGGCGGGAAGACGGCGGCCGAGAACGCCGCCATCCCGCACCTCACCGGCAGCATCGTGGTGAACACCGACGCGTCCATCCGCGTGCACCCGGGCGCGCTGAAGGCGCTCGCCCGGCGGTTTGGGGATGCGTCGGTGGGCGTGGTGTCGGGGCGCGACGTGAGCGTGGCCGCGGCGGACGGGTGCGCGAACGTGGCGGAGACGGGGTACGTGGGGTACGAGATGGCGCTGCGGGACCTGGAAACGCGGCTGGGGGGGATCGTGGGCGCGTCGGGATGCCTGTACGCCATCCTCAACGAGCTGCACCGCGTCCCCTTCCCCGAGAACCTGAGCCGCGACCTGGCCGCGCCGCTGATCGCGCGCGAGCACGGCTACCGCTCCGTCTCGGCCGCCGACGCACTCTGCGCCGTCCCGCGCACGGCCTCGCTGCACCGCGAGTTCCACCGCAAGACGCGCACGATCAGCCGGGGGATCGACACGCTCTGGCACAAGCGCCGGCTGCTGGACCCGTTCCGCCACGGCGGCTTCGCGCTGAAGCTGTGGAGCCACAAGCTCTGCCGCTGGGCGGTGCCGCCGGCCGCCCTTCTCGCCGTCGTCGCGCTCGCCTGGCTGGCCCCCGGGCACCTGTGGGCCGCCGCCGCGCTGGCCGCCGCCGCCGCCGTGAACGCGCTCGCGGCCCTCGGCTGGGCGTGGCCGCAGGACCGCCCGATGCCGCGCATCCTGGCGATGGCCGCCTTCCCGGTGTGGGGCAACCTCGCGGTGATCGGCGCCCTGGCGCGCCTGGCCCGCGGCGCCGACGACCACGTCTGGGAGCCCACCCGCCGCGCGGTGCTCCCGGGAAGCTCGGCCGAGCAGGGAGCGTAACGAACGGAACCCGCGGGCCAGGGCACGCTCACCTCGACACCTCCGACCCCAACGTGCAGTGGGCCGCGCAGGAGTACGGCTATCAGCAGCCCCTGATCGTCAACAACCCGAGCCCGCTGAGCTGAGCGGAGGACGAACCGGCGGGCGGCGCGCGACGGCAAGGCGCGCAGGATCGCCCGTCTCCGCCGTTTCGTGATCCCGCGGCCAGGTCCGCCAGGAGAATCGTCTGCTCGCCTGCGTGAGGGGTTTCACCAGCGCTTCAGGCTGATTCGGGTCCGGGTCGGGTGAACGGGCCCAACGCGAAACCCCGCGACCGCTGCAAGTGCGGCGATCGCGGGGTTTTCCGTTCGGTGCGCCCGGCGCGATTCGAACTCGTGACCAGTTTCGCCGATCGGGATCGGCGTCTCGATCAGTCCACGCCTCTGCATCGCCACCTCTTCTTCATCTCCCCCTCTTCGGCCGTTACAGGGGATGTAACGAAGCGTTTCAGACATCGCGCCGCCGAAAATCTCACGTTGTTCCTCAAATTTTTATCCGCCAACGAATTGCATCTGGCACACCCGTCGGGAATGTGCGTTGCCCTTGCCGGGCCCGGAGCGAAGACGCTCCGCGACCGTGCGTGATGGTCACGGACGGTGCCTCCCCCCCGAACTGGAGCAGAGATGACCACCCAGTCCCACGCCGTTCCCGTCCCCTCGCTGGTGGGCGACGCTGCGCCCCCCGCGCCCGTGCAGATGCTGAGCTGGCAAGACGTGGCGACCTCCGACCTGGCACCGTTCGCGCCCGACCCCTCTACGCCGATGGGGGCGTACGCGGTGACCACCGTGATGCTCTGGGCGCAGGCGCAGGGCCAGGCCGGCGCCATCCCCACGTGGGAGGTGGGAGACGGGACGTGGGGCGTGATCCTGATCGCCCCGCACGCCGCCCTGTCGCTGATCCAGATCCCGGTCTCGCAGATGGAGCCGTTCCAGACGAACGACCCGGCGGGGTGGGGGCAGGCGGTGATGCGCTGGTCGCAGGCGAACGGCTACCAGATGGCCATCCCCACCTACCAGAGCGACGGGACCGCCGTCACCGCGCTGGCGTTCGGCGCCGGGTACCCGGGGGTCACGTTCTACGACGCGCCCAACGCCACGCTCTTCCAGTCGCTGCAGCAGGCGCGGCGGCTGGGCAACCTGGCCGACCCCGCGGTGTGGGCCAACGCCGTGATGCGCACCGCGCAGGCGCAGGGCTTCTTCGCCGGCTGGCCCACCTGGGAGTGGACCACGAGCCGGGGGATCATGGGGCTGCAGCAGTACGACTACGGCGCGCTCCCGGACCCCACCGACGCCAACGTCGACCGGGTGCTGAAGGTGCTGAACAAGACGGTCTCTACGCTGCAGATCTCCACCGCCGACGCGCTGGCGATGTTCGCGGGGATCTACGACACCTTCAACGAGGCCCCGATCACCGACCCCGGGCTGCAGATCCTGACCGACTGCCTGTTCGGCGCGCTGCAGGCGGCGGCCAACCTGATTCCCGACGTGGGCGGCGCCGTGGGCGCGCTGATCAGCGCGGGGATGACCGCGGCGCAGGATGCGGCCAACGGCGCCGGCGGCAGCGGCCCCATCACGCTGGAGACCTACCAGGCGATGCTCAAGGCCGCGTCGGACGCCACGGTGAACTACGTGGCCACCGCGCACGACACGCTGCTGAACGCGAAGGGCAACGGCACCCTGCAGCAGGTGTGGGCGGCGCCGTACGCGAACCCGGTCACCCACCAGAGCATGCAGCTGGGCGTGCTGGCCAGTTCGCCCGACGACGTGGTGAACGGCGACGCGTACTGGACCACGATGGGCGACCAGATCACCAGCACGCTCAACCTGAACCTGCAGGTGAGCATCACCGGGCAGCTGTACACGGTGGAGCGCCGCACCTACCAGAACGCCCCGGCCACCAAGCAGTGGTGGTACGGCACCATCAGCTCCGTCACCGCGCCCAACGGCCCCTGCGCCGAGTACATCGCCTCGGCCGAGGACGAGCTGTCGGTCTGGTTCACCGACTTCGCGCAGGAGCCCGGGCACCTGCGCGGGTCGTACGTCACCTCGACGGAGTTCTGGCTGCAGGCGTCCGGCGGTGGCCCGCTTCCCGAGTATCCGCCCGCGGACCTGTGCTACGCGCTGTTCAACGGCGACGGGTTCGGGAACACGTCGGGATACTCGGGCGCGTTCGCCAAGGCCACCGTGTACAACAGCTGGCTGATGCCCACGCAGGAGATCGGCAGCGGGTGGACGCAGAACGGGGGCGGCTACGGCCAGCTGTGGAGCTACGGCAGCGGCACCGGCAACGTCGTCACCTGCACGATCGCAGACTATGGCGACGGGTGGCAGGTGGTGGCCGGGTACACCGACGCGTACGGGAACCTGACGCTGAACACGGACAATCCCCAGGTGCAGCAGGCCGACGCCGCCTGCGGCTACCAGCAGCTGGTCATCACCAACGGCCTGGTGCCGCTGAACTGATGGGGGTGCCGCACGCACGCGGGTGAAACCATCGTACGCTGCGCCGGGCCCCGATCTCCCGACAGGCGGAAGAGCACGGAGCAGCGTCGCGGGGAAGTCGGCGAGAGCCGAAGAAGGCTGTGGAGGGAGAAACAAAAACCCCGCGCCACTGCGGATGCAGCGGCGCGGGGTTTCCTTCAGTGCGCCCGACAGGATTCGAACCTGTGACCTTTGGCTCCGGAGGCCAACGCTCTAGCCAGCTGAGCTACGGGGTGTCACATCAGGAACTGGTTGCGTACTCGAATCCGGGGTACACGAACGCAGGCTCGACCACCCGGCAGTCGCGTTCGCTGCCCCCGTGCTGAAGGACGTCGCTGCGCCAGTGGCGCTCGACGATGACCTTCATCTCGTCGATCACAGCGTTCGCCTCCTCGCTGCGGAACCCGAAGTGGTTGGCCGCGGAGAGCAGGTTGTCGCGCCGCGCGATACGGCCGAAGCGCCCGCATTCCATCGCGAGCCGCCGGCCCTCGATCCCCTGCCGCGGATTCGGGGTGAGGTCGTACGCCGGAGCAAGACGCCAGGCGCGGCCGGGCGCGATGAGGGCGTGGTTGCGGGGATGGTCGTCGACGTTCGAGATCAGCGCGTTTAACACCACGCGCCGGAAGAGCTCGGCCCTGTCCTCACGTGGCCGGCCCGACCAGCGCTGAAGCTCGTCCGCAAGCAGCACGTACGACCAGCCCGCGCGGTCGGTGGGACTTTCCTCCACGTCGAGCACCGTCAGGGCACTCACCATCCGGTGCCTGAGGTATGCGGCCTCTCCACCCTCGCCGGTGACGCGTTCGCGATCGAACCGCTTCACCAGGAGCACCGCCTCGTCCCCGACCCGCTCCACCCGCGTTTCGGGGACCCGAATCCCGCACCTCGCTGCCAGCGCGAGCATCGCCGCCTCGACGGGCGCGTTGTTCCACCGGTCGCCCCGCTGGGGAAACTTCGCGATCCAGAGACCTGCCTCGTCCTCCACCACGTTCTTCGGGCGCGCGCCGCCCAGCGAGGTACCGGGTTCCAATAGATCGAGGATCTGCCGCGCAACCGGCTCTCCCGGGTGGTCGTCTTCCAGGAGCCCCACCGCGCGGCGGAGCTCGGCCAGCTGGACGACGCGGTTGAACTCGCGGACGGGCGCGGGAGGCACAGTTCCACGCCCGAACGACAGCGCGCCCGCGCGGTCCTGCGGCGATTCGAGGAGGAAGTCGACCTCATCGAGATCAGGGCGCCCCAGAATCCTCTCGATCACCCGCCGCCCCCATGCGTCGGGAGCCGCATCCCTCAACGCGCCGAAAACTCCATCGAGCTTCGCCGTCTCCCTTACCGTGGACGAGATGGGTAGATGGTAGGGGTCCAGCGGCACCGCGTCGGTCCGCGCGCGATAGCTCCGCCCGTACACGAACCGCCCGACCGCACGCCCGGTCCGCGTAACCTCGCGCTCGAACCGGCCGCACGTGACCACCTCCAGCGTCCCCGGCATCTGGAGATAGACGAAGCACTCCGCGCGCTGCCGCATCAGAAGTCGTCGTCCAGCCGGGCGGGCCGGCGCGCGCGCTCCGGCAGCCGCGCGGACTCGAGCGCGATCCCCTCCGCGTCCCGCTCCGGCGCGGCGACGTCCTCGACATCGTGGTCGAGACCGAGCGCCCACAGCACGGCCACGTACGCGCCGATCCCCGTCCCCGTTCTGCCTTGCTCCACCGCGACGAGCGTGGGACGCGTGATGCCGGCCTTCTGCGCCACCTCGGCCTGCGTCATCCCGCGACGCAGCCGCGCGGTCGCGATGTGCGCGCCGAGGCGTGCCACCGCCTGCTCGACCGCCTTGGGAGCCGCGCCGGAACGCAGGGGAGTTCGGTTTGGAGATTTCATGCGCCTCCTTCTGTGTGTAAAAAATCCTATACATAATTCCCCTTTGTGGCAAGAATCATTTACATCATCCTGGAACGCGGAGAGGGCGGAGGGAGAAAACAAAAACCCCGCGCCGCTGCAATTGCAGCGGCGCGGGGTTTCCTTCAGTGCGCCCGACAGGATTCGAACCTGTGACCTTTGGCTCCGGAGGCCAACGCTCTATCCAGCTGAGCTACGGGCGCGCAATTCGGGCGGGAGGCGGAATAAGCCGAGTTCTGTCAGCCCGCGAACGGGCCGAGGATCATTTCTCTGGGACCGATGTTGCCACCGGCCTCGTGCGGCCTACCCGGAACTGTGAAGGACCGGAATCCTTCGCGGCGCGGGCAGCGCCTCGTTCCTGTTCGGCCTTGCTCCGGGTGGGGTTTGCCCTGCCCCCGACGTTGCCGGCGGGGCGGTGCGCTCTTACCGCACCGTTTCACCCTTGCCTGTGCTCCCGGCGGGAGCCATCGGCGGTCTGTTCTCTGTGGCACTTTCCGTCGCCTTGCGACGCCCGGCCGTTAGCCGGCACCCTGCCCTGCGGAGCTCGGACTTTCCTCGACGCCCTCAAGGAGCGCCGCGATCCTCACTCGCCTCCCGACCCGTGTTTTCAAATCCGGCAGTGCCCAGGAGAGGACTCGAACCTCCACGCCGGTTAAGGCACCAGATCCTTAGTCTGGCCTGTCTACCAGTTTCAGCACCTGGGCAAACCAACCACCGGTGCGTGTGCCGCGGACAGTGCTCCCGAGAGGACTCGAACCTCCACGGGCTTGCGCCCACTGGATCCTGAATCCAGCGCGTCTACCAATTCCGCCACAGGAGCATGGCTGTCCACAACAGGCACCGACTGCAAGCGGCGAGCGGGTGGCTCGCCGCAACGATGCTCCGAAAGCGCTTCCAGCTCCCGGCCTTCGAGCCCCGCGACCGGCAGGCCCGCATCGACGAAGGCCGTAAGTATAACGAATCGGCCGATGTTGCGGAAGGGTCCGCGCGAATTTTCCCGCGGCAACGCCGGATTCCGCCGCCCTCCCCCGCCGGAAGCTCCTCCATCCCATCCGCATGCTCCCACCCGCGATTCTGCGGACCGCTCCGGGAGGAGGAGATCGCATCCCGCACTTCCGCACTTCCGCACTTCCGCACTCACGCACTTCCGCACTCCGCCAGGACGTCCGCCGCGACCGCGCGGAGAAGCGTGTCGCGGTCGTCGTTCAGCGCCACGCGCGCGGCGCGGAAGCGCAGCCCCGAGCGCTGGCAGGCCAGGTCGCACAGGCGCAGCACCCGCGCGACCGAGTCCCCGTCGAGCGGCATCTCGCTGCTGGTGAGCGGCGGCGCCACGGTCTCTCCGGCGTCGTGCGCGTCCAGCAGCGCCTGCGTGCGGCTGAGGGTGGCGGCGCGCACGTACAGCTCGATGGCCATGTCGGCCAGCCGCGCCACCACGAACTGCCGCTCCACCACCCCCGCGCCGTGCGTGCGGATCACCCGCTCGGTGGCGGCGCGCAGGTCGCGGGTGTGGTCGGCCAGGTAGTCGAAGTGGCGGCGCAACGCCGGGTGCACGTCGCGGTCGATGCTGGGCTCGCCGCGGCCCAGCGCCATCCGCACCCGGCCGGTGGCGAACTCGCCCAGCAGCCCCAGGCCCTCGATCGGATGCTTCAGCGCCTCGCCGATGCGGCGCAGGTACTCGCCCGGGCCCTGGATCCCCGACAAGCCCACGAACAGGCGCAGCACCTCGTTGGTCCCCTCGAAGATGCGGGTGATGCGCGCGTCGCGGTACATCCGCTCGTACGGGTAGCCCTTCACGAACCCGCGCCCGCCGGCGATCTGCACCGTCTCGTCCACCGCGCGGTCCAGGGCCTCGCTGTTCCACACCTTGGCGGCGGCGCTCTCCAGCGCGTAGTCCACGTCGCCGCGGTCGGCCAGCCCGGTGGTGAAGTACGCCACGCTCTCGGCCGTGAAGGCGTCGGCCGCCATGGCCGCCAGCTTCCCCTGGATCAGCTCGAACTCCGCGATCGGCCGCTTGAACTGGCGCCGGCCGGCGGCGAAGGTGGACGCCATCTCCAGGCACCGCTTCACCCCGCCCGCCGCGCCGGCGGAAAGGCCCTGCCGCCCGGAGTTCAGGATGCGCATGGCCAGCTTGAAGCCCTCGCCCACCTCGCCCAGCACGTTCTCCGGCGGCACGCGCACGCCGCGGAAGTGCAGCTCGGCCTGGTTGCTCCCCCGCGCGCCCATCTTGCGCAGCGGCTCGCCCCGCTCGAAGCCGGGCATGCCGGGGCGCAGGATGAAGGTGGTCACGCGGTCCACCATGCGCCCGTCGCGCTCCACCGGCGTCTGCGCGAAGGTGACCACGATCTCGCTGAACGAGCCGTTGCCGATCCAGATCTTGTCGCCGTTCAGCACCCACTCGCCGGTGTCCGGGTCCAGCTCCGCGCGGCTCTCGATCCCCTGCGCGTCGCTCCCCGCGTTGGGCTCGGTGAGCGCGAACGAGGCGAACCACTCGCCCGCGGCCGCTTTCGGCAGATAGAGCCGCTTCTGCTCGTCCGTTCCCGCGAGCACGATCCCCTTGGTGCCGATGGAAAGGTGCACGCCCAGGATGATCCCCAGCCCCACGTCGTACGCGGTGACCGCTTCGAAGATGCGGCAGTAGGCGCTCTGGCTGAGCCCCATCCCCCCGTACTCGGCGGGGATGGCGATGCCGAACAGCCCCATCCGCGCCAGCTCGGCGACGACGTGCGGGGGCACCTGCTCGTGCTCGTCCACCCACTCGCGGTCCAGCTCGCGCTCCAGGTAGCCCGTCACCCCGGAGAGGAACGCGGTGACGCGCGCGGCCTCGTCGTCCGGGAGGCGCGGGTAGGGGAAGAGGATGGAATCGTCGATGGACCCCGCGAAGAACCCGCGGGTGAGCGACTGCATCTCGTTCGCCATGGTCCGTCCGTGGAGGAGTTGGCCCGCCTGCCGGGCGCCGGAGGGGAGAGCGCCCGTGTCCGCAATAAACCGTCCGGCGGCAACGACGAAGCCCCGACAGCGTGACCGCTGCCGGGGCTTCGTCGGAAAGGTGCGCCCGGAGAGATTCGAACTCCCGACCTTCTGATCCGTAGTCAGACGCTCTATCCAGCTGAGCTACGGGCGCACAAGCCTGCTATCTACGCACTCCAGCTTCGAGTGCACCGGGAAGGAATCGAACCTTCAACCTTGGGATTAAGAGTCCCCTGCTCTGCCAATTGAGCTACCGGTGCGTTTTCAGCACAGGCCGGGAAATCTATCCAAACCCAGCCGCACTGTCAACCCGCCCCAAACCGTGGTCCGGCCGGGCCGGGAGCGCGGCGAGAGGCGCACCGCACGCGGTCGAAGATAGCGAAATCCTCGTGTTGGTTCGACAGGACAACGGGCAAGGCGGGAGATCAAACCGGGCAAAGAAGGATGCAGATGGATCGGCGCACACCCGGAACCTCCGGGAGTCCTCATGAGACATAACGCACCCCAGTGAGACTGGCCAAACAATGCGCATGAGGTCTTGGCGGTCGCTCGTAACGGATCTCCTCCCGTACGTCAGGCGTTTGCCAATTCATGCGAATTTACGCACACTTTAGTTCAGGTCCCGCGACACCGGCAGCGGAGGGGCTCCGCGTGCCGCGCGGTCGTTTTCCCCGTGAACGGAGCGTTGTCATGCGAAAGATCAGTCTCAACGTGGACGCGCTGACGGTGGAGTCGTTCGAGGCCACCGCGGCGAACGCGGAGAAGAGTGGAACGGTGCACGCGCGCGGGTTCACCCGCTACTGGGAGCAGAGCTGCTATCAGAGCTGCACCAACATCGCCGACTGCCTCTGCCTGTCCGAGCTCGGCCAGTGCGGCTGAGCGCGCCACAGCGGGCGGGAGCCGCGCCTGCGTGAGGGATGCGCGCCCGAAGGGCCGGGACACCGCCGCGCCCGGATCGATGCCGGGGATTCGCATCGAGTTGCGGCGCGGCGGGGGCCCGGCGCGGTTGGCAACGGTCGTATCGTTGCCTACCGCGCGCGCAGCCCGGTTTGGCGCCCCGGCGCCAAACACGCCCGAAGCCCGGCCGTTCAACATCGTGGCCCCCGCGCCGCGAGCGCGTTATCGTGCGTCGGTTCGTGCGATGATGATGCAAACCTTCCGAGCGGAGCAGAGCATGGGACGCGAGAAACTGAAGCTGGATTCGATCTGCGTGGAGTCGTTCACGACGTCGGCCACCGAGCAGCCGAAGGGGACGGTGCTGGCGTACGCCTCGAACGAGGCCACCTGCGACACCTGCGTGGGCGACAACTGCACCCACGGCTGCCCCGCCTGACCCTGTCCGGAACGCATGAAAAAGCGAACGTGCGCGGGATCCGGATCCCGCGCACGTTCGGTTTTTTGTTCCGCGGCCGAATCAGAACGCCGCGAAGCCGGTGATGTCGTTGCCCAGGATCAGGCCGTGCACGTCGTGCGTGCCCTCGTAGGTGTAGACCGACTCGAGGTTGGCCATGTGGCGCATGGCCTGGTACTCGACCAGGATGCCGTTGCCGCCCAGCAGCCGGCGCGCCTCGCGGGCGATCTCGCAGGCGATGTTCACGTTGTTGCGCTTGGCGAGCGAGACCTGCTCGGGGCGCAGCGTGCCCGCGTCCTTCAGGTTCCCCAGGCGCCAGCAGAGGAGCTGCGCCTTGGTGATCTCGGTCAGCATCTCGGCCAGCCGCGTCTGCTGGATCTGCGTGGCGGCGATGGGCTTGTTGTCGAACTGGATGCGGTTCTTCGCGTACGACAGCGCCTCGTCGTAGCAGGCCATGGCCGCGCCCACCGCCCCCCACGCGATGCCGTAGCGCGCCTGGGTGAGGCACATCAGCGGGCTCTTCAGGCCGCCGGACTTCGGCAGCAGCGCGGTGTCGGGGACGTGCACGTCCTGCAGCACCAGCTCGCTGGTGTCCGAGGCCAGGAGCGAGAGCTTCCCCTTCTGGTCGCGCGCGGTGAAGCCCGGCGTGTCGGTGGGGACGATGAAGCCGCGGATGGCCTTCGTATCGTCCATCTCGCCCGTCTTGGCCCAGACGATGGCGATGTTGGCGGTGGAGCCGTTGGTGATCCACATCTTGGCGCCGTTCAGCACCCACCCGTCGTCGGTCTTCCGCGCCCGCGTGACCATTCCCCCGGGATTGGAGCCGAAGTCGGGCTCGGTGAGGCCGAAGCAGCCGATGACCTCGCCGGCGGCCATGCGCGGCAGGTACTCGCGCTTCTGCTCCTCGCTGCCGAAGGCGTAGATGGGGTACATGCAGAGCGCGCCCTGCACGCTGGCGAAGGAGCGGATGCCGCTGTCGCCGCGCTCCAGCTCCTGCATGATCAGGCCGTAGCTCACGTTGTCGAGCCCCGCGCAGCCGTACTCCTCCGGCAGGTTGGCGCCGAACACCCCCAGCTCGGCCATCCCGGGGATGAGCTGCTTGGGGAGATAGCGGCCGATGTACGCGTCGTTGATCACCGGCAGCAGGTTGTCGTCCACCCACTCGCGCACGGTGTCGCGGATCATGCGCTGCTCTTCGCTGAGCAGCCCGTCGATGTCGTAGTAGTCAACGCCCTGGAACTTCGCCATTTCAGCGGCTCGTTTCGTCTGGTCGTGAAAGGTCGGAAAGAAGCCGGGGAATATAGGCCGGGGGCGGGTCGGGGCAAGGAAACGGGTGGGGGATCGGCGGAGCAGATTCGGAAGGACCCCACCTCCGCCGCGAACGGTGAATGGAATTCACCGGCTGGAACGGCACAAAGTCCCTGCGGGACTGCGGCCCAGCCATCCTGCAGCTCCGGCCGACGCCCAGCCCGCCGGAGGCTGAGACGGGATCGGAGCCGCGACAGAGGCCGAGGCCGCAGTCCCGCAGGGACTTTGTGCTTTTGTAGCCCGGGGATTCATCCCCGGGAAGCGGACGGTGGCCTCCGGCGCGGAGGCTACTCGATCGTGTGCCCGTGCGTCTCGCTCTCGGGGGTGTCGCGGCGGGATTTGCGGCGGTCGGAGACGGCGTACCAGAGGACGAGGAGGCCCACCAGCGCCGTCGCTCCGGGGACGACGGACGGGTGGTGGACGAAGCGGCCGATGCCGAAGCCCAGCATGATGCCGCCCAGGATGGCGGCCAGCACGTTCAGCCAGGGAGAGGCGAAAAAGCCGGGCACGTCGCTGCGGGGGTGAAGGTCAGGACGCGGGCGGCTTCACGCCGCGGGCGCGGATCACGTCGAAGAACACGCGCCGGGCCACCTTGAAGGCCACGTACGCCAGCGCCAGCCCCAGCGCCATGAACACGATCAGGAAGGTGGAGTTCCACAGCTCGAAGTAGTCCAGCATCCACAGGTACAGGGCGAGTACCACGAACGCGGGAAACATCGCCAGCCACCCGGAGCGGCGCACCAGCGCCTTGCGGCAGGCCTTGCACCAGCCGATGTGGTCGGCCGCCTCGCCGGTCACGCGGTGGCCGCAGTTGCTGCAGTCGAAGCTTTCCGAGCCTGTCAATGCACCCCTCCACCTGATACTTCGGATCCTGTGCCGTCACCAGCCGTTGCTGCAGCCGCAGGCGGTGAACCCGGCTTCGGCAGCAATGCCGCGAAGATTCCGTACAGGATAGCCAGCACGACTCCGTACAGGAAGTAAGCGTCCTGCTTCATCCCGTGCTCGTGCGCCACCGGAGAAATCTCCAAGCCGACACGAGCGAGGATTTCATGCCACCGGGCGGTGGTATCAACAACGCCTTTTGCGAGCGAATCAGCGTACAGCTTGAGCGTGCCGGCGGCGGAGGCCGTGCTTGCCTGAGCTCCCGCGGCTTCCAGACCGCGCGCAAGGGCACCGATGTGCTTCGTTCCGGCAGAGATCGATACGCAGAATGCGATCCAAGACGCGGCAAGAAGCAAGGCGGCCACAGGGTGTACGCGCTTCAGCAGGTCCTTGGTGAACGAAATCGTGATTCCAATGAAGGCTGTAGCGAGCGTGATTTCCTGTTTCGCCAGTTCGAGCGCGAACTGGTTCGCCGTGATGAATTCCGGTGCGATCATCTTTCGCCCTCGCTCTTTGGAGATCTAACGCATTCTATGGACGCGGCTGAGGCTTGGGTGGAGGCGGAGGGATCGGCGGACACTTCGGCGGCGGATTAGGATACGAATCGAGGCAGCCCTTCAGGTCTTCGAAGGTCTGGAGGTTGATCTCCGGAGTGGAGTACCGGTTCTGATACGCGTCGGCTCTCGCGAACATCACCGCCGCGTTCAGAACGTACAGCTCTTCCCTGATCTTCTGCGGTTCCGTTTGCTCCACGGATGAATCACTGGACTGCCGCGACTCGATCAACTCCGCAAGGCTGTCCGTTGCAGCCGGAGTAACAAATACTCCCCGATCGCGAAGCTCTGACCCCACAATCCGGGCGAGCGAGTCCGTCTGTGCGGTGTCGGGGGCAGCCGAGGTCAGGCCCTGGGCATGAGAGAGTGAAGGCACACCGAGAGAAAGCCCGACGATGATTGCACATCCGTGAATGTGTACGCGCATATCGTCCTCCCGTGGGCGGGGAAAAGAGGACTGCTCAGCTCGAGCCCAGCCGGCGCACGACGGCGTCGGTGAAGGTCTGCGTGGTCCCGCTTCCCTTCAGGTCGGGCGTCAGGCTGTCGTTCTCGCGGATGGTGGCCTCCAGCGCGGTGCGGATGCGCTGGGCGGGCTCCTTCTGGCCCAGGTGGTCCAGCATCATCACGGCCGCCATCAGCAGGGCCGACGGGTTCGCCACGCCCTTGCCGGCGATGTCGGGGGCGGAGCCGTGCACCGCCTCGAAGATGGCCGCGTTCTCGCCGATGTTGGCGCCCGGCGCAAGCCCCAGGCCGCCGACCAGCCCCGCGATCTGGTCCGACAGGATGTCGCCGAACATGTTCTCGCAGACGATCACGTCGAAGCGGTAGGGGTCCATCACCAGCAGCATGGCGGTCGCGTCGATGATGCGGTCCTCGAACTCGACCTTCCCCTCGTACTCCTTGGCGATCTCGCGCCCCATGTCCAGGAACAGCCCCTGGGTGTACTTGAGGATGTTGGCCTTGTGCGCCAGCGTCACCTTCTTCCGCCCGTGCTTCACCGCGTACTCGAAGGCGTAGCGGAGGATGCGGTTCACGCCGAAGCGGGTGACCAGCATCACGCTCTCGGCCGCGGCACGCGGGTCGCTGCCGATGCCGATGTAGTGCTCCACCCCGCTGTACAGCCCCTCCGTGTTCTCGCGCACCAGCACCAGGTCGATGTCCTCGTAGCGCCCGCCGACGACCAGCGTGCGCACCGGGCGGACGTTGGCGTACAGCTCGAACTCCTGCCGCAGCGCCACGTTGATGGAGCGGAAGCCGGTGCCGCTGGGCGTGCTGAGCGGGCCCTTCAGCGCCAGGCGGTTCTTCTTGATGGAGTCGATGGTCGCCTTGGGAAGCGGGTCGCCCACCTGCTTCAGCGCGGTCTCGCCGGCGATCTGCTCCTCCCACTGCAGCTGGGCGCCGGCGGCCTCCAGGATGCGCACCACCGATGCGGTGATCTCGGGCCCGATCCCGTCGCCGGGGATCAGCGTGACTGTCTCTGGCATTCCCGTCTCTCTATTTCGTGGCGATGGGCGGTTCCGTGCGCCCCGTGTTCTCGTCCCGATCCCCGTCCGCGCGATGCGGACCCGCGATGCAAACACCGCGCGCGGCGGCGGACATCGCGTCTCGCGGGCGATCGAGCCCGGGAAAATGCGACTGAAGTCGCGGCTACGACGGCACGCAGTCCGCCTGCGCGCCGCCTGCGCGGACTTCTCGCGGGGGTGGGCTCCGGCGCGGGGCGGAACATACGCGGTGCGGGGGGAGATGCAAAACCCCTCGCGTCTGCGCGGCGCGAGGGGCGAGAGGTGATGCGGATGGAAGCCGGCTCGATGTGCTTCCCGGCGGACGTGCTGGACCGGCTCCATAGCCGGTCCTTCGGCCTGCAACGTTCTGCGCGGAAACCGCTTCCTGCGTGGCCGGCCTGAATGGAAAGTTCCGCGCGCAACCGGTCACCGGCGACTAAAGTCGCAGCAACAACTACGGGAAGCCTCGCAAACTGCGCGAGGCTGTTCGGCTCGGCAGCCGGTTCCGCTCGGGAGGACGCCTCCCCCTTTCATCCATCGCGGTCGCGCGAAGCGCGGTGTTCGACTCAGGATGACGTCAGGCGGGTGGGCGCGGAACGGCTGCGATCCGGTCTGTCGCGGAGCGGGAATCAGTACGAGCGCGAGGCGAGCGCGGGGAGATAGCTCCACCAGCCGGACCACTTCAGCACGTCGACTTCCAGGGTCTGCGCGTACGAGCGCTGGCGGTAGAAGGCGAAGGTGTTCCCCTTCTTTACCCCTACGACCTGGGTGACCTTGCTGCGCGAGGCCTCGTACATCGACTGCACCATGATGTAGTTCTGCGGCGTGCGACCGGTGGCGGCCACGACCTTGCTCGCCTCCTGCTTCAGCCATGCGTTCTTGTAGGCACTCTTGAAGAACGCATCGCCGGTGACCCACTTCGTGTAGCCGCCCAGCCCCATCACCTTCTTCCCCAGCCAGTTGAACTGCTCGTCCTCGCTGGGCTGGAGGTGCACCATCGAATACAGGCTCTGCCCCCAGTCCAGGATGAGCACGGTGCAGCCGTTCTGCATCTCCGTGACCCACAGGTCGGCGGGGGTGGCGCCGGCGTCGACTCGCGCGGTGGTTTCGTGGCGCTGCCCCGAGCCCGTGCCCTGCGCCAGCTCCGACCCGCGCATCCGCGAGACGATCATCTTCTTCTGGATGGCGCCGTGGGGGAGGAACTTGGCCCCGGCATCGGTCCACGCCCGGTCGGCCGAGGTGTCGATGGAGATGGTGCGCCCCACGGCGGCGAACCACATGTCCGCCAGGGTGCCGTCGGCCACGGTGGGAAGCTGGTTCACGTGGATGAGCACCTGCTTCAGCAGCGGGACCGTGTGGTTCACCAGCTGGCCGTACCGCTCCAGGCAGGTGTCCCGCGCCCTCCGCAGGTCTTCTTCCAGCTTTTCGTCATCGTCGTCGACGGCGACGGGGGAGAGGTCGCTCATTTCGCGGCTCCGGTGCGGGTTCCTGGCGATCCCCGGGATCTCTCGTGTGAATCTTCCGGCGCAGGGCAGACTGGCTTCCTCACCGGCGACTGAAGTCGCAGCAACAACCACGGGAAGCCTCGCAAACTGCGCGAGGCTGATCCGCGCACTCCGCGGCATTGGCGCTCACGACCGAGTCTCCTTCGGTCACTGGCCGGGGACGAGCATCCGGCCGGCGAGCGCGGAGGCGGCGCTGGCGAGGGCGGCGGCGTCGGGCTCGGGGCGGTTGGCGCCGTCGGCCTCGCCGTACCAGACGACGTTGCCGGTGCGGGTGTCGACGACCACCGCGGCCATGCGCACCGCGCCGCCGCCCGCCGCGGCCGGAAGCCACTCGGCGGACTGGAGGATGAGCGCCATGCGCGTATCCATCAGCGCGGAGTAGCGGCGCAGCAGCCCGCCCAGCGGCTCGACGACGTAGCGCTCGTGGTGGTGCCGGAAGGCATCGGACGGGAGGAAGTCTGGATCGTCGGCGTAGCCGGGCGAGCGGCGGAGCGCGGAGCGGAGCATGTCGGGATCGACCCAGCGGACGCGGGCGTTGCGCTCGGCGAGCGCGAACAGGGCCTCGCGGGTGGCGTCGGCGCGGGTCTGCGGGATGCCGCTGACCGACTGCACCGGGAGCACCAGCACCTTCTGCCCGGAAATGTCCATCGGGCCGACGGTGGGGGCGAGCCTGGGCGTGGGCGCCTGCGCGGCGGCCGGCGGCGCCTGCCCGCCGCACGCCGTGGCCAGCGCGGCGAGCGCGAGGAGCAGCGCGCGCGGGGCGAGCCGCGTGCGGCGCGTGGGACGGCGAGTCGGGCGGGAGAGAGCGTGAGACATTCGGGATTGCGGAAGATTCGGGTGTCGGCGATGGATCCGCGGGGCTCGCCGCGCGCGAGGGCCCTCATTCCCCCGGCCCCTTCTCCCGACAGCAGGAGAAGGGGGAGAACTCAACGTAAGGCTCGCATCTGCGTGAGGGATGCGCGCCCGAAGGGCCGGGACGCCGCCGCGCCGCGGATGCGGCGGACCGGCGGCGATGCTCGTGCGCGGGGGTGGCCCGGCGCGGTTGGCAACAGTCGTATCGTTGCCTACCGCGCGCGCAGCCCGGTTTGGCGCCTCGGCGCCAAACACGCCCGAACCCCGCCGTTCAAAGATAGCGAGAATCAGAGCAGATGGCCGCCGTCGACCGGGATCACGGCGCCGGTGATGTGGCGCGCGTACTCGGAGCAGAGGAACACCACCACGTTGGCCACGTCCTGCGGATCGCCCAGGCGCCCCAGCACGGCGCGCTCGCGGGCGGTGTCGAGGATCTCGGCGGGAACGCCGCTGGTGAGCCGCGTGGTGCGGATGTAGCCGGGCGCCACGGCGTTCACGTTCACGTTGCTGGGGCCCAGCTCCAGCGCCGCCGAGCGCGTGAGCCCCAGCAGCCCCGCCTTGGACGCGCTGTAGTTGGCCAGCCCGAACTCGCTGCGGATGCCGTGGACGGAGCTGACGTTCACGATCTTGCCGTCGTGCTGGCGGCGGTAGATGGGGCTGACGGCGCGGATCAGGTGGAAGGCGCCGGTGAGGTTGGTGTCGAGCACCGAGCGCCACTGCTCGTCGGTGAGCCGCCAGAGCGCGCGGTCGCGGGCGATGCCGGCGTTGTTCACCAGGATGTTCACGCCGCCCAGCTTCTCCACCGTCTCGCCCACGAAGCGGTCGACGGCGCGGGCGTCGCGGACGTCGCACTCCTCGTGGTGGACGCCCACCTCCAGGCTCTTGATCTCGCGGGCGGTCTGCTCGGCCTCTTCGCCCACGTCGCCGCGGGTGTCGTACTGGAACCAGTTGAAGGCCACGTGCACGCCGTGGCGCGCGAACTCCAGCGCGATGGCCTTGCCGATCCCCGTGGCGCCGCCGGTGACGATGGCCACGCGGCCGCGCATGGCCGAGCCGTAGTTCAGCGACTGCGGCTGCGTCTCCTCGGTCACTTCCTCGAGGAGCTGCTCCACGGGGTCGGCCACGCGCAGCCCCTCCATCTGGAGCGGATGGTACTGGGCCGACGGCTTTTGGGGTTCGGGGTCGCGTCCGGGCTCGGATGAGGGCATCAGCGACCTGGCGTGGGGTTCGTGGCTTGTGGGGATTGGACTGCATTGTACTGCGTCGGCGGCGGGGAAGGCAACTTCCGCGCCGGGGACAGGGTGCGAAAGTGCGGGAGTGCGGGAGTGCGGAAGTGCGGAAGTGCGGAAGTGCGGGAGTGCGGGAGTGCGGGAGTGCGGGAGTGCGGGAGTGCGGGAGTGCGGGAGTGCGGGAGTGCGGGAGTGCGTTGGCGGGATGGGGAAGCATCGCGGGATCTCTCGCGGAGACGCGGAGACGCGGAGGACTGATGTGGGCGTCCCTGCGGGAAGCGCGGAGGGGGAGTTGGGGAGGGCTCGGCGTGCGATGAGTTATCGCGGATTTTCGGGTGGGGATGGACTGCGGGGAAAGCGCAGGAGATGGGGATTGCACCATCTCCCCTGATCGATCGGTTTAGATGGGTTCCCATGCGTTACAGGTGACACTCCGGATGGAGGATCGGAGGCCTTAACCTCGCGCGGGGCTTGGGGTTCGTGCTTTCCATGGCGGGGGAGCAAGGTTGGGCATTCCTTGTGCGCAACCGGCGCTTCCCGCCCGGCGAGAGGCCGGTGGGGACGTGCTGCCTGGGTGAAGGAAAGGGATGGCTTCGTTTCGATATTTCAACGCAGCGGCTGCGGCGGCCGCGCTGGCGCTGATGGCTGCCTGCGCGCCGCCGCAGCCGCGCATCTACGGCGGTCCGGCGGCTCCGGCGGGGCCCGGCACGCTGTGGCCGGTGCCCGCGCCCGCGCGCACCCCGCCGCCGGCCGACACCGCGCCCGCCTCGCCCGAGGCGGCGCGGGCGCTGGCGGCGGACGCGGAGACGGCGGGCGGGGTGCGCGAGCTGGCGCTGACGGAGGTGGTGGAGCTGGCGCTGCGCAACAACCCCGCGACGCGCGAGTCGTACGCCACCGCGCGCGCCGCCGCCGACGTCTATGGCTCCGCGCGGGGGCAGCTGTACCCCACCATCGACGCGGACGTGGACCTGACGCGCTCCGTCACCCGGACGTCTGGCGGAGCGAGCGGGGGATCGACGGGCGGTGGATCGACGGGCGGCGATTCGACGGGGACGGGCGGCGGATCCGGCGGCGGGGGATCGGGCGGCGGGGGCGGATCGACCACGGTGCGGCGGCTGACGCTGACGCCTTCCGTCTCCCTGTCGTACCTGGTCTTCGACTTCGGAGGGCGGGCGGGGTCGATCGAGGCGGCACGGGAGCGGGCGATCGAGGCCAGCCTGGAGCACAACGCCACCGTGCGCGACGTGGTGCTGCAGGTGGAATCGGCCCTCTTCTCCTTCCTGGCCACGCGCGCGCTGCGCGACGCCCAGCAGGTGGCGGTCACCGAGGCGCAGGCGGACCTGGCCGCGGCCGAGGAGCGCCATCGCGTGGGGGTGTCGTCCATCCAGGAGGTGCTGCAGACGCGGACGGCGCTGTCGCAGGCGCGGCTGCAGCTGCAGACGCTGGAGGCGGACTACTTCAGCGCGCGCGGCAACCTGGCGGTGGCGATGGGGCTGCAGGCGAACACCCGCTTCACCATCCCCGAGGTGACGGCGGACGAGTCGGTTGCCAACGTGGCCGCGAACGTGGACGCGCTGATCGCGCGGGCGACCGCCGAGCGCCCGGAGCTGGCGCTGGCCCGCGCCGAGGCGCGCGCGCTGGCGGCGGAGGTGCGCGTGGCGCGCTCGGCCGGCTACCCCGCCCTCTTCCTGCGCTCCAACGCCACCGCGACGCGCACCTTTCAGCCGCAGACGGCCACCTCGCGCGGCTACACCATCTCGCTGGGGGTGCAGATCCCCATCTTCGACGGCTTCTCGCGGCAGTTCGACGTGCGCGCGGCCCGCGAGCGCTACGACGCGCAGCTGGCGCGGGTGACCGGCGTGCGGCAGCAGATCTCGCTGCAGGTGTTCACCGACTACTACGCGCTGCAGGCGGCCACGCAGCGCGTCCACACCTCCACCTCCCTCGTCGCCGACGCGGCGCAATCGGCCACCGTCGCGGCGGGGCGGTACCGCTCCGGCGTGGGGACGATCGTGGACGTGCTGCTGGCGCGGAGCGCGCTGGCCACGGCGCGGGCCGAGGCCATCCAGGCGCGCTGGGAGTGGCGCACCGCGCTGGTCCAGCTCGGGCACGATACCGGCTCGCTGGACCTGGCGGGCCGGCCCAACCTGCTGATCGGCACCGACACCACGGGAACGGCACCATGAAGGGATACAGGGGAATGCGCTGGACGGTGCTCGCGCTGCTCGTCGGGTGGTCGGCAGCGTCGGCCGCGTGCGGGAAGAAGGGCGAGGGCCAGGCTGGCGCGGGGGGACGCGGGCGCGGCGGGCCGCCGACGGCGGTGCGCGTGGCGGTGGCGCGCATCATCGACGCGCCGGTGACGGTGACGGCGAGCGGCGTGGTGGACCCGATGCAGACCGTCGCCGTCCAGTCGCAGGTGAGCGGCACGCTGCAGTCGGTGGAGTTCACCGAGGGGTCGTTCGTGCGGCCGGGGCAGGTGCTGTTCCGCATCGACCCGCGTCCGCTGATGGCGGCCGCGGCGCAGGCGCGCGCGGCGCTGGCCCGCGACGAGGCGCAGGCCGAGGCCGCGCGCCGCAACGACACGCGCTACCAGACGCTGGTGCGGCAGGACTACGTGGCCCGCGAGGAGGCCGACCAGGTGCACGCCGCCGCGCTGGCCGCCTCGGCCACGGTGGAGGCGGACCGCGCGGCGCTGGCGGCCGCCGAGGTGAACCTGTCTTACGCGACCATCCGCGCGCCGATCGCCGGGAAGACGGGGGCCATGCTGGTGCGCGCGGGGAACCTGGTCGGCCCGTCGACCGGGCCGCTGGTGGTGATCAACCAGCTGAGCCCGGTGCAGGTGCGCTTTCCCGTGCTCTCGCAGGACCTCCCGCTCCTGCAGTCCGCGGTCGCCCAGCGGGCGCTGGAGGTGACGGCGGTGCGCAGCGACAGCGGCGCGGTGACGGAGACGGGGACGCTCTCGTTCCTGGACAACAGCGTGGATTCGCTGACCGGGACGGTGACCGGGAAGGCCATCTTCCAGAACCGCGGCGGCTTCTTCTGGCCCGGCCAGCTCGTGTTCCTCACCGTGAACGTGGGGGTGCAGCGCGGCGTCCTGGCCATCCCCTCGGCCGCGATCCTCACCGGGCAGCAGGGGAGCTACGTCTACGTCGTCAATCCGCAGACGAAGACGGTGGCGTCGCGCAACGTGGTCGCGGGACGCACCGTGGGCGAGCTGGCGATCATCTCCGCGGGGCTGGGGGATGGGGAGATGGTGGTGACCGACGGGCAGGCGCGATTGAAGCCCGGCGGAAAGGTGGCGATCGTCACCGGCGACGGCTCGGAGAACGGGCCGGGGAGCGTAGCGGGGGGCGGCCCGCCGGGGACGTCGGACGGGCCGGACGGGGCGGTGGCCGCGGGGAGCACCGGCGGCGGAGCGCGCGGCGGCGGGGAGGCGGCCGGCGGCGCGCCCGCGGGCGGCGGCGGACAGCCGGGCTCGGTGACGGCCGGCGTGCAGGGCGCGCGCACCAACGGCGCGGCGGGGCAGACCGGCGTGGCGCGGACGGGCGGCGGCGCCTCGGTCGCGAACGCGGGCGCGCCGGCGACGACGCCCACGGGCGCGCGCTCGGGGACGGGGAACGGCAGCGCACCGGTCGCCTCGCCCCTTCCCGCCCCCGTGCGCGGGGTCACGGGCGGAGCGCGGCCGGCGGGCGGCGCATCGAGCGGGGTGACGGGGGGGACGGCGGGCGGAGGGGCGGCGGGAACGCCGGCGGGGGGAGGCGCGCGGCCATGAGCTTCTCCGGGCTGTTCATCCGGCGGCCGGTGATGACCATGCTGGTGATGGTGGCCATCGCCGTGTTCGGCATCGCCGCGTACCAGACGCTGCCGATCAGCGACCTGCCGACGGTCGACTATCCCACCGTCTCCGTCAGCGCCTCCCTTCCCGGCGCCAGCCCGCAGACGATGGCCTCGGCCGTCGCCACGCCGCTGGAGAAGGCGTTCAGCACCATCCCCGGCATCGACAACATGACGTCGACCAGCACGCTGGGGTCGACCAACGTCACCATCCAGTTCTCGCTGAACCGCGACGTGGACGCGGCCGCGCAGGACGTGCAGTCGGCCATCTCCAAGACGCTGCGCCAGCTTCCGCCCGACATCCAGCCGCCCTCGTACCGGAAGGCGAACCCCGCGGACGCGCCCATCATCTACTACGCGCTGACCTCGCCCACCGTCTCGCTGCAGCAGATGGACGAGATCGCGGAGACGACGATCGGCCAGCGGTTGTCGACGGTGGAGGGGGTGGCGCAGGTCTCCGTCTATGGCTCGCAGAAGTACGCCGTGCGCGTGCAGCTGGACCCGACCGCCCTGGCCTACCGCAACCTCAGCATCGACGAGGTGGTGAGCGCCATCGGCCAGCAGAACGCCAACCTGCCCACGGGCGTCATCGCCGGGCGGACGACGTCGCTGACGGTGCAGGCCAACGGGCAGCTGCACGACGCGGCGGGGTTCCGCACGGTGACCGTCGTCCACCGCAACGGCGCGGCGGTGCAGCTGGGCGCGCTGGGGCGGGTGCTGGACGACGTGCAGGACAACAGAACGGCGAGCTGGTTCAACGGCACGCGCGCCATCGTCCTCGCGGTCCAGCGCCAGCCCGGCTCCAACACGGTGGACGTGGCGGAGAAGGTGCGCGCGGAGGTCGATTCGCTGCGCTCGCAGGTGCCGGGGAACGTGCAGCTGAACCTGCTGTTCGACCGCTCGGTCAGCATCCAGGAATCGGTCCACGACGTGAAGCTGACGCTGCTGCTGACGCTGTTCCTGGTCGTGGCCGTCATCTTCCTCTTCCTGCGCAACCTGTCGGCGACGGTGATCCCCGCGCTGGCGCTGCCCATGTCGATCCTGGGCACCTTCGCGGTGATGAAGTTCCTGGGCTACTCGCTGGACAACCTGTCGCTGATGGCGCTGACGCTGGCGGTGGGCTTCGTGGTGGACGACGCCATCGTGATGCTGGAGAACGTCGTCCGGCACCTGGAGATGGGAAAGCCGCCGATGCGGGCGGCCATCGACGGCGCGAAGGAGGTGGGCTTCACCATCGTGTCGATGACGGTGTCGCTCGTGGCCGTCTTCATCCCCCTTCTCTTCCTCTCGGGGATCATCGGCCGCCTCTTCCGCGAGTTCGCGGTGACCATCGCCGTCGCGATCCTGGTCTCCGGGCTCGTCTCGCTGACGCTGACGCCGATGCTGGGGAGCCGCTTCCTGCGCTCGCACGCGGGGGAGACGCACGGGAAATTCTATCAGAAGACGGAGGCCGCGTACGACTGGGCGCTGGCGAAGTACCAGTCGTCGCTCGACTGGGCGATGCGGCGGCGCGGGGTGGTGATGCTCTTCTCGCTGCTGGTACTGGTGGGCACGGTGGTGCTCTTCCGGCTGGTGCCCAAGGGCTTCATCCCCGACCAGGACACGGGGCAGCTGAACGTGAGCACGCAGGCGGCGCAGGGGATCAGCTTCACCGAGATGGTGAAGCACCAGCGGCAGATCGCGGCCATCGCGCAGCGCGACCCGAACATCGCCGGGGTGATGTCGTCCGTCGGCGGCGGAGGCGGGGGCGGCGGGGGATCGAACTCGGGGCGGCTGCTGCTGACGCTGAAGCCGCGCGGCGAGCGGCTGCCGGCGCAGGAGATCGCGAACGAGCTGCGGCGCAAGCTGGGGCGGACGCCGGGGATCAACGCCTTCGTGCAGCTGCCGCCGGCCATCCAGATCGGCGGCCGCAGCTCGCGCAGCGCCTACCAGTTCACGCTGCAGGGCTCCGACATCGAGTCGCTGTACCCGGCCGCGGCGAAGCTGGAGGGCGAGCTGCGGCAGAGCGACCTGATCCAGGACGTGAACAGCGACCTGGAGGTCAGCAACCCGCAAGTGACGGTGCAGATCGACCCGCTGCGCGCCGCGGCGTACGGGGTGACCAGCGAGCAGATCCAGAGCACGCTGTACGATGCCTACGGCAGCCGCCAGGTGAGCACCATCTACGCGCCCGAGGACGAGTACTGGGTGGTGCTGGAGCTGCTGCCGCAGTACCAGCAGGACATCTCGGCGCTGGGCTTCCTCTACATCCGCTCGCAGACGGGGGCGCTGGTGCCGCTGAACGCGGTGGCGTCGCTCAGCCGCACGGCGGGGCCGGTGGCGGTGAGCCACTCGGGGCAGATCCCCTCCGTGACCCTGTCGTTCAACCTGAAGCCCGGGGTGGCGCTGGGCGCGGCGACGGCCGAGGTGGAGCGGCTGGCGGCGGCGAACCTGCCGGCGGGGGTCACCACGCAGTTCTCGGGAACGGCGCAGGTGTTCCAGAGCACGCAGGCGGGGCTGCTGGTGCTGGTGTGGATCGCCATCTTCGTGATCTACATCATCCTGGGGATCCTGTACGAGAGCGTGATCCACCCGCTGACCATCCTCTCGGGGCTCCCCTTCGCGGCCTTCGGGGCGCTGCTGGCGCTGCTCATCTGCCGCGCGGAGCTGTCCGTCTACGCCTTCGTGGGGATCATCCTGCTGATCGGGATCGTGAAGAAGAACGCGATCATGATGATCGACTTCGCGGTCGAGGCCGAGCGCGACCAGGGGATGAGCGCCGAGCACGCCATCGTGCACGCGGCGCACGTGCGCTTCCGGCCCATCATGATGACGACCGTCGCCGCGCTGGCGGGCACGCTGCCGATCGCGCTGGCGCTGGGCGCGGGCGCCGAGACGCGGCGGCCGCTGGGGATCGCGGTGGTGGGCGGGCTGGCGTTCAGCCAGATCATCACGCTGTACGTGACGCCGGTGATCTACACCTACATGGACGGCTTCAACCGCTGGATCGAGACCAAGGTGCGCCGCAGGAGCCGCGAGCAGGCGGGCGCCGGCGGCCAGCAGCTGGAGCTGCCCGTGCGCGGCACCCGCGACGGCAGCGGCGATGGCGATTCGGCGCAGGCGGCGGATTGAGGCGATTGTGCATCCGTCAATGAGCCGCGGGGGTTCGCCTCCGCGGCTTTCCTGTTTTCAGTTCGCAACGCGATGGCGATCGGATGATGACGAATGCAGATTGGCTCCAATCCACGCGACCGCTACTGATCGGAGTCATGGACTCACCGCCGAATCGTCCGCTGCGACTGAGGTTTCCCGACGCCGAGTTCCGGTTGGAGGCAAACGAGCGGGGAAAGATCATTCGGGGATTCGACGCCGATGCGCTGGAGCGCCTGCTCGCATCCGTCACCCCGGATTTTCGCGCAGACATCCTGAGCCACTTCCAGATGCCCGCCGGGGCATCCGCTCGCAAGGGAGCGCTGACGGAATTCTTCGATCCCGTCCTGCAATCGATTCTAGAAGAAGTCTGGGCGCCGATGTGGCACGACGCGTCCGACGAGGCGCTCGATGCACCGGACGCGGAAAGCCATTCTCCCGGCCGCAGGCTCGCCCGCGAGCGGCGGGAGGCCTCGCGGGCACGGCACGCCGAATTGGAATAGAGCGCGATTGCGGCTGACCTCTGCGGTTTGGATGCATGGAAACGCGGGGCCGCTGGGATCACGTGCTACGCGGGCTGGCGTTCAGCGCGCGCCATGCGCACGACTAGTTTTGCTGTTCGGCGCACCCGCGGCACTCCACCTGCCCGGCTCTGCAGGCTGGGGCATTCCTGCGGAAGCGTGAACCTCGCGGCGTGCACCCGTGCCGTCACCCGCGGCGGCATCCCTCCCGTGGCCCGCCCCGCGCTACCAGTAGCACTCGGCTCCGTCGCCGTCGGTCCAGCTGCAGTCCTGGCACGTCTCGGTTTCGCGCGGGCACCATACACATGACGCGACGCCGCTGTTCTGGCATCCCCACGCGCCCGGTTCCATGGTCGGGCACTCCCGGCCCACCGTGTACTCGCGGCCGTGCACAGTGCCCGCCTTCCCGCTCGCGTGGTCGGTGGCGAACGACTCGACCTGCAGGTTCTCCACGTCCAGCCTGATCTTGCGCATGACGTCCTCTGCCGGGTCAGGGGGAGGAAGAACGCGGATCGCGCTCTTCCGTACAGAAGATCATACTCAACAGCAAAAACAGGCGCAATCCGGGACGAAGCGCATCCTTCCCGCCGGGCGTGAGAACCTGAGGCGGCCCGGGAAAGATCGGGATCCGGTTCACGCAGATGGCAGAGGAACTCTACTTCGGCTCGGAGTCCCGTCACCGGTCCATGATTGGGAGGTAGGCGCGCCAGGGGCCTACCGCCTCGCGGTACTGCCTGGCCATGACGCGGGCCGTCTGCGCGATGTTGCCGAGGTCGTGCGCCACCCAGGCCAGCAGTTGGCGCAGCGTGACCGCGCCGAACGCGGGATGCTCTCCTTCCCAGCCGCGCGACAATGGGCATCGGTCAGGCGCCAGCCGGCGCGTGCGGCCAAGAGCCCGGCTCAGCGGCACGCGAAGACGTGCGCGACTGAAAGCGTGAGAACGGAACCGGCGCCAGCCCGGCCGCTGGGAGATCGACCTCACCCGCGCGCCGTCGGCCGCCGCCAGCCGGGCACCGGCCGCGGCGGACGGACCCGCCGGCCCGGCGATGCTGGCGGGCGTGGAATACCTCCGCGCGCCGAGCGCCGCGGCGGCGGCGTACCACGTGGACCTGATCCTGACGCTGCCGGAGGATTCGACGCTCGCCAACTTCACCCTCCAGCTGGCCGTGGACTACCGCGCGCCGGCGAACGTGGTGGCGGGCGCGGCCGCCGTGCCGCCGGCCTCGCGCTCGCGGGTGAAGAGCGGGACCATCAACCTGCTGGACGACGGCGTGCCGCGGGCGCTGTCGTTCGCGCTGAGCTGGGGCGCCGACGTGGACGTGGACCTGCACGTGGTGACCGCCGGCGGCACCCGCATCGGCTTCGACCACCCGCAGGCCGACGGCGGCCGGCTGTCGGTGGACGCCAACGCGGGGTGCGGCGCCAACCACGACCGCGCCGAGAAGATCGAATGGGGCACCGCGTCCGCGCCGCGGATGGGCATCTACCGCGCGGGGCCCAACTACTACGAGGCGTGCGGCGGCTTCGCGCAGGAGGTGGCCGTCACCCTGGTCATCAACAACGGCCGCTTCTTCCAGCGCTGCTACCGCTTCGCGCTCTCCCCCGCGGACGAGAACCAGGACGCGCGGCTGGACGAGCCGCTCAGCATCTACACCGGCGTGCTCCCGCCGCGCGGCACGGACCTGGGGCTGCTGGCGCGGCTGCTGGTGAACGAGAACCCGCCGCCCGGCACCGTGCCGCGCGACCAGCTGAAGAAGGGGATGCAGGCCGTGCAGGCGGTGGTGTTCAACCGCCTGGCGTCGAAGGAGCAGCGGATCACGAATGCGCCGCCCACGGCCACCCTGGGGCAGGTGATCACGGCGTCGGGCCAGTTCCAGGGGTTCAGCGGGGGGATGGAGAAGGCAACGGAAAGGCGGGTGGACGAGCGGATGACGGTGCTGGTGCCGCTGCAGGCCGTCTCCCGCCCGTACTGGGAAGACCTGTTCGCGGTCCTGAACGGCGACGCCAGCGACCCGTTCGCCGCGCTGGACAAGATCGGCGCCGTCTCCGTGCGCAAGGGGGCATGGGCCCTCTACACCTTCAGCGAGCTCCGGAACACCCCGCGGGGGCCGGGCGGAAGCTACGTCCCCATTCCCGCGGCCCAGGACGGGGTGATCGCGGGGAACCAGTTCTACACGCTCCCCGCGGACTACTGACGGGCCTGGTTGGAGATGCAAGCGCCGCGGGGCGAACGAGCCCCGCGGCGCCTTCGTTCGGACCCGCGATAGGGATCGTCTCTTACCGGATTCGGAGATCGATCGTGCAATCCGGAAGCGCACGTGCGACCTCGCCCATGGATCCTTCGGCCTGCAATCGCTCGTGCAGGGGCAACGAAGGTATGGCCGGCCTGAATAGAAAGTCCGCGGCGCGGCCGGTCACCGGCGACTGAAGTCGCAGCAACAACTACGGGAAGCCTCGCAAACTGCGCGAGGCTGATCCGCTCATTCTGTGGCATCAGCGCTCACCACCAATCTCCTTTCATCCTCCGTGGTCGCGCGCAGCGCGGTGTTCGACTCAGGATGACGTCTCTCTGTGCGTTTGTAATGCACAGATGATAGCCAGATCCGGTATCACCGGTCCATGACGGGGAGATAGGCGCGCCAAGGGCCTACCGCCTCGCGGTACTGCTTGGCCATGACGCGGGCCGTCTGCGCGATGTGGCCGAGGTCGTGCGCGACCCAGGTGGCCAGCAGCTGGCGCAGCGTGACCGCGCCGAACGCGGGATGCTCGCCCTCCAGCGCGAGCTGGGCATCGGTCAGGTGCCAGCCGGCGAGGGTGGCCAGGCTCCCGGCGCGGAGGCGCGCGAACTCGTCGAGCAGCTCGGCTAGCGACTTCCCCTCGCTTTCGCGGAACTGGGCGAGGCGGTCGAAGGGGGCGAAGCGGCGGTCGGGTCCCCGCGCCAGGATGATCTGCGCGCGCGGGATCCAGTCGGCGCGCTCGGCGTGGATCAGGTGGCCCACGATGACATACGGGCTCCACGTCTCGGGGCCCTCGGTGGCGTCGAGCCACGCGCTCGGGAGGTCGGCGAGCATCGCGCGCAGAGTGCCGGGCGTGCGCTCCAGGATCGCGGTACCGGTCGCCAGATCGAAGTCCATGTGCTTCCCATATCACGAGTTATCACCCGCCGTCGGCGCTTCCGGTCGAAACGCCATCGGCGGCACGTTTCGCAGGTCGGCATCATCCGCCAGACGAGATCGCCTCGGTGAGGCGGCGCCCGAATCTACGGCTGCTCGACGGCGCCTGCATCCCGCGCGAACGCGATTCATCCCCCACCCTGCCGTTCGCCTCACCCTCCGTGCGAACAACCCCACGCACCTCCGCACGAAAATTAATGAAAACGGTGTTTGACAGACGGCGGGCGGGTGACTACAATCCGTTGTACACAACCACAGCCGTGGACTGCGCTTGACCCGTCGGCCACAGCAGGCCGATCCCCCCGGGGCCGCGCAGCGAGATCCAAACCAATCCAGCCCACCCGGGCGCGGGCGGCCACGCCGTGCGCTCCGGTACACGCGAGAAGCAGCGATGCGATCTCCCAACCTGCTTGCGCTCGTCGCCGCCGGCATCGTCGTCGGCGCGGGCATCGGCCAGGCGCGCGGAACCGTCCCGGGGGGACTGGCGCGCACCGCCGTCGCGAACGAGGCCGCAGTGCCCGTGACCGCGCCCGCCGCCGACCTGGCCCCGCGCCCCACCGCCCGCCCCACGCTGGCGCCCGCGCGCGCCCACCCCGACACCGCGCCGCGCAGACGCGGGAGCACGAGCCGGTCGTCGTCCAGCGGGCGCGCCGCGGCGGTGCTGCGGACCTCGCGCGCGGTGCTCGCGGCCGCGCGGGTGGAGACGGGGCCGCAGGGGCTGCGCGTGCAGCGGGCGCTGGCGCGGCTGGGCCCGCGGGTGAACACCAGCGACCGCGACGCGCTGCGGATGGCGTTCCGCGCGTACTACGCGTACAAGGCGGCGCACCCGGAGCACGTGCGCAAGCCGTACCTGTACTTCGTGGACTACGGGCTGGATGCCGAGACGCCGCGCGGCTACGTGTTCGACATGCGCGAGCTGCGCATCGTGGAGGGGCCGTTCCCGGTAGCGCACGGGCGCGGGAGCGCGCCGCGCGGCGGGGTGCCGCGGCGCTTCAGCAACCGCCATGGCAGCGAGGCCACGTCGCTGGGGCTGTTCGTGGCCCAGGAGACGTACCGCTTCAGCGGCCACGCCAACGGGCGGCTGTACAGCTCCATCGGGCTGCGGCTGCGCGGCGTGTCGGGGCGCTTCAACGCCCGGGCGCGCGAGCGCGGCGTGGTGGTGCACGGCGCGCCGTACGTCACGCGCGAGGGCGCGGGCCGCAGCGAGGGGTGCCCGGCCGTGTCGCCGGCGCGCGCCCGCACGCTGATCCCGCGCATCCGCAACGGCGGCCTGGTCTTCCTCTACTCGCCGCACGACCGCACGTGGAAGAGCGAGGATCCCTGGGCGAACCGCGGGCGGGGGTGAAGGAGAAGAAGTGCTGAGTGCGCAGTGCGAAAAGAATGTGGGCCGCGGGATGATGCGCGAGCCGCGGGATGATGCGCGAGCCCGCTTTCTTTTTGACTCAGAGGAACCGGAGGACCAGGAGGAAGCGGATGCGGCTCTGGTGCCCTTGTCCTCTTATGATTCCTCGAGTGACTTCGGTAGTAGTTGCGGCAGGAGATGGGGCAAAGAGGGGAGGGGAACGGGTACCTATTCAATAGAGCCACGCCGACGCGGACAACGATCATACGTTCTTTCGACGGAACGACTTCGCACCGCGGTTTCGCCTTTGGCGAAGATGCCCACTGTGCCGAAGTCACCGGTCCCGGAGTGATAATCGTGAAGAAGAGCGAAGGCCGCGAGGTACGCAGCGTCGCGACCGCGCCGCAACCTGTCGCGCCGCCACCTGCTGGGGTTCGCGGCCGCCAAGGCGGCGGAGGGCGGTTACGACTGCGCCTTCATCCTCGGTGTGAACGTCCGGCAAGCTTGTGCGAGAGGCTTACTCCCATAGGAGAGCGGAGGAAACGGTTTCAGGACGCGCTAACCGTAAGAACTCGTATCCGATTCCGGTGCAGCCCTGAAAGAATGTAGGATTGAAGAATGGCAAGGAACCACAACGATATGCACCCGAAGATCGCCCCAGCGCGAGAACCTCCGCAGCAGTAGCGTGCGCATGCTGAAGCAATTGCGGTCGTTGAAGGACCAAGCCTGATGTTAACAGGAACTCGACGCGGCCCATGTTTCCGCAGCAGACGTGGTCGCTATCGCCCAAGTCACTGATCATGCAGGTGCGGACCGCACTGTCGATGTCGTGACGAATAGAAGGAGTGTCGAGAATTTTCAGACCTCCCAACCGTGCGAGGCCTATTCCAGGGGCTCCGTTACACCATCCCTGCGCATAGGCCTCATCCTCATCTTCTTCCGGACATCTGAGGTCCAGCCAATTCCCCTGCTCGGGAACAAACATAGAATCTTCGAACGCTACGGCGTTTGTAGCCGCTTCGAGGTACTGGTCCGCAGACGTAGCTCGGTATAAGCGCAGAAGGGCATAGGCGATCCCGGCAGCACCATGGGAGAATCCAGTTTGCAGGTTTGACCCTACACTTGGCCAACCCCAGCCGCCTCCCGGGTGTCTGCGGGCGTTCTGGAGAAGGTGGTCGCCGCAGCGGCGGAGCTTTGATAAAAGCCATCCGTCAGGAGCGTCCTCACAGAAGGTCAATAGCCCCAAAATTGCCCCTGCCGCTCCGGACAACACGTCGTATTTAACGTCTGCCGCAATTGCTTCGTCCGTTATGTGCAAGGCGACGCGCCTCGCGTCCTCGATTACTCCCTGGCTATCGATCAGTCGTCCGATTTTGGCGAGGGAGTATAGAATCGATCCGTAGCCTATTCCACCTCCGATAGGAGTTCCAAGGACAGGAAGGTGACGTATCGCACCATGCAAGGGCTGCAGTGCTCGAAGGGCTAAGTCTCCATATCGCTCTACACCACTTACGACAGCAAGATAAGACAAGAAAACTGCCACACCGCAAGACCCATCAAAGAAGTTTGGGCCTAACGTTGTATATTGTGCGTAGTTATTCTTGGGGCTATACCGCGGGTGTATCCACACGGACCCGCCGAATAGTGGGATCGCAGTGCGGGAAAGCATTTCGCCGATATCTATGGCAGCATCGACAAACTGGTCAAGTTCTGTTCCGCCATTCGCGGTAGCATGGATAGGTTCGCTTGTGATCCATGGCACGCGATGCAATAGATAGCCTCGCTTCGCGAAAAGAGCTCCAACAATCAATCCGATCTGCTCCTGCAAATCTCGTTCACTCAGCCCGGCGAGCCTCTGCTTTACCCGATCATATGCGGAGTCTCGAAAAAGCGAGGGAACATCGCGTTCCTCCAGTAACGAAAGGTCTGTTGTCGCGGGCGTGACCTGAAATAGTGGGATGTCGAGGCAGGCCAGGGTGTTCCGCTCAGCTTGCACCAGAGGCCAGAAAGATGGTCTCTTATCGAAACAAAGCCCAGCATGAGCTAAAGCTTCGAGGGTGATAGAAAAATCGATTCCATCCCGCAGCGATTGAGGTGCCGTGGCTCTTTTCAGAATCCTTGCATATGCGGCCGTAGCACGGAAAACGAGCCGTAGAATCGTTTGCGAGAGCGGAAAGATCGGACCTTGGTCGGATAGTAAGATGGATTTGTTTGCAACAAGGAAGCGGTAGCTAGCGTCAAAGCCCTTCAGTATGCTGGCACAATCGCACGAAATGATTCCGACGTCCGGTATGCCTGAGCAAACGTGAGAAGCATCCCAGAACCGGGAAAACCCGCTGAGATCGCGCTCATCTGCAAGTCCAATGTTCCAAAGCGGCAGCAAGCCCGTGCGAAGCACCGAATCGTAGGCAGCACCTGGTTCCGCAGAGCCAGAGAAAGACGGAGCATGGGGGCCAGTGCCGATCTCGGGATGCATGATCGTCTCCAGATCGACGATCAAAGGATGATCACCCGATGATATCAGGTTCTCGCCGTGCAGATCAACAGCACCGAGAACGTAGGCGAGGCATAGAAGAGCACCCAAACGCTCAGCATAAGACGACCGGTCCTCACAATTGCGGGTGTCAACGAACGAAGTCCAGCCATAGCTACCTCGGTCAATGACTTCGAAGGTCTGTAGTTTCACCGGAAATCTGTTTGCGTCGAGCCATGAAAGCAGATTGTTAAATGCCTTCTCCACCCCCACGTGCTTGGGCTTGTAAACAAACCGCGACCCGGACGAACACTCGACTTCGATGACTGACCGTCCTCCATTGTGTCGGTCCGAGAGGCGGCATTGCAGATGCTTGATAATTCCGAGAGCACCACCGGTGTGGCCTACCATGCACTCAATCGCAGACCGGTCCTGCTTGAATCGTAAGAAAAACTCCACGACAGTGTCGATCCACTGAACGGCGACAGTACCAGCCAAACGCATTAGCACAGGATACTCTTGCAGAACCTTTGCTAGCAGACCACGAGGCATCTCGGTGAGATAGCTTGACAGAGCAGTTGAGGCGTCATGCTGCGAAGCACGAAGCGCGGCGGAATGGGTGCACGCCACGAATACCTCGAACTCCAATTGGAGCGTTGCATGGCCAAGTTCGGATAATGTGTCGAGCAGCCACTCCTGAAGCGAGACATATGCTTCGGATGTAATTAGATCTGCCAAATCAGGCACTTCCGACCGGAGTCTGGCGTCTGCTACCGCTACCAGAGGTTCCCACGCACTCGAAAATAGTCGGGTCGGGTTGGACAGATCTGCAGGACGCTCACGGAATTCCCTCTTCTTTGCCACCTCACTGCTCGTGTCAAAAAGCGCTGATCGTACGATGCGAGCCCAGTCAGGCACATCCGCGCAGGATTCCGCAGGAACGCGACAGATAATTTCCGTGACTTCCTCCAAACTTAGTCCATCGAAGTTCAGGATTGTACGGAACTTGGCCCAGTCTCCTTCCGCGACGATCTGGCACCACCGCGACAGGCGATCGTCGGCTGTGCGCGGGTCCGCACCATCAGCGAAAGTGATCGCGAGCTGAAGTCTTTCACAGAGAGATCTCGCGCGATACGAAATGCGCTGAAGCTCGTCCTCGGACCAAGCCAAGGTATTCATGTCGCTAATCTCGCGTGGAGGCGATGAAACCTATTGGAGAGTGGCTTTGCAGTAGGTACACGCAGCTTGGAAGCACCACCAATCGCGCTGCGTCCCAGGTTTATCGGCACACAGCGGTCCGTATATTGTACGGTCGTCCACGGGAACACCCGATTGCAGTACCTCTACGAAAACGGGATCGATATTCACCCGGGCCCAAGCAGCGTCGGTACCCACCGGGTCCCAACTGCGGCTTCGCTCCGGGAGGATGATGTAGACCGTATCAGATTTCTCGACCAAAGTCTCGATGCTCAACTCAGCAGGAAGATTCAGACCCAACCACTGCTCGATGGTTTCTCTCGGATTACTGACGAGCGCTCCAGCGAACGCGTTATCGGTCCAAGCCTTCGTGATGAGTTGCACACACTGATCTTCATTCAGCAGAGTACTCCGATGCCATGTCAGAAGCCATTCCATTCTTTCTCGAGTCGCCGGCATTTCTTCGTTGCTGTGCCACGGATCGTGAGGGATGACCAGATATACGTTAGCTCCACTTTCTTCAAGCACATGAATGCTAATGTCTTCGGGAATGATCAGCCCGGTTGTTTCTTGAATCAGACTGCGGGCGTCCTCGAGAAGCCGCTGTCGGTAGCGCTGATCCCGAATGGCATTTGCTACCAGCATTATCTCGAGATCCTTTCGCCGCATCAGCCCAATTCTGCCGTGCGGCGGCTCGATGGGAATTCCCCAGAGGTAGAGACCATCATACGCCGCGGCGAGGTACTGCGTGAAATCGGACATTTGTCCTCCGTTTTTTCCCCAAGGTCCGAAATTTGAACACTAACAGGCAGTGAACAATCGGTTCGTTTGGGAATATACTCGTGAAGAGGAGTGAAGACATGGGCAAGTTCTACCTACGGGGCAACGCGGAGGGATTCAGGAGCGAGGCACTTCAGGTTGCGTGTATGCCACCCAATCAAACGCCTGAGGGGGGTACATTACGTCTCTTGATTCGAGTCCTCGAAGCATGCGAAAGGGACTGCATGCTGTTGGCCGGAAACGGCTCGGTCCTTTGGATGAGCCAAGGGCTGAATCTAGGAAGGTCGGGGCTTCTCGAAACGATACTCGAACACCTAACCGGCAACGGGTATCCGCCAAGCTCCAACGGCCACGATAAGTCCACGGGGACCGGCTTCTGGATTTATGACATCGCGGAAGGAATGGGGAATATCGGTCGTATATTCCTGGTTGTATTTAAGCGGATCCATTCCGGTTTCATGGTTTGGCCAGAGATGCAACGCAGGTTTGGCCTCACCCAGCGGGAATCCCAAGTGGCCGAACTACTTCTGGTCCGAAAGAGTAATTGGGAAATCGCGCATGAACTGGGAATTAGCGAACATACAGCAAAACATCACACGGAAAAAATACTGGCTAAGTTCGGAGTTAATTCTCGGCGTGCTGTCGAAGCGATCGTACGCAAGTCCCTCTTGCCTGTATTTGTGAGCGACGGATAACCCGAAACGAATATTCGCGGGGCGATCGACCTAAAGAAGCACCTTCCCTCGCACAAACTGGCTGGACATTCAGGAGGCGTCGAGGCGCAGCCCGTGCTTGATGTTGCGGCCCTCGACCAGGAAGACCACGTCCTCGGCGATGTTCGTCGCCAGGTCGGCGATGCGCTCCAGGTTGCGGCTGACCAGGAAGAGCGAGAGCGAGGGGCCGATGCGCCGCGGGTCCTCCATCATGTGCGTGAGCAGGATACGGAAGAGCGAGTCCTGCATCTGGTCCACGCGGTCGTCGCGCTCGATCACCTCCAGCGCCCCCGGGGCGTCGGCGCGCACGAAGCAGTCGAGCGCGTCGGAGAGCATCTCCCTGGCCATCCGCGCCATCTCCTCGATCTCCGGCAGGTCGCTGAACATCGGCGCGTCGGCCAGGTGCGGCACGCCCTCGGCGATGTTCACCGCGTGGTCGCCCACGCGCTCCAGGTCGTTGCTGATCTTCATCGCCATGGTGATCAGCCGGAGGTCGCGCGCCATGGGCTGCTGCAGGGCCAGGAGATGGATGCACAGGTCGTCCATCTCCGTCTCCATCAGGTCCAGGTCGCGGTCGCGGGCGATGACCATGGCCGCCTTCCCCCCGTCGCGCTCCTGCAGCGCCTCGACCGCCGCGCCCACCAGCTCCTCGGCCAGCGCGCTCATCTCCAGCAGCCGCGACTTGAGCCGCGCCAATTCCTCGTGGAAGTGGCGGACACCGGGCACCGGGCTCATCCGAACCTCCCGGTGACGTACGCCTCGGTGCGCTCCTCGCGCGGGTTGGTGAAGATCTGCTGCGTCTTTCCCACCTCCACCAGCCGGCCCATGTAGAAGAAGGCGGTGAGGTCGGACACGCGCGCCGCCTGCTGCATGTTGTGGGTCACGATCACGATGGTGTACTCGTCCTTCAGCTCGTAGATCAGCTCCTCGATCTTCTGCGTGGCGATGGGGTCCAGCGCGCTGGCCGGCTCGTCCATCAGCAGCACCTCGGGGCGCACCGCCAGCGCCCGGGCGATGCACAGCCGCTGCTGCTGCCCGCCCGAAAGCCCCAGCGCGCTCTTCCCCAGCCGGTCGCGCACCTCGTCCCAGAGCGCGGCGCGCTTCAGCGACTGCTCCACGATCGCGTCCAGGTCGCCGCGCTTCCGGGCGAGCCCGTTCACCCGCACGCCGTACGCGACGTTGTCGTAGATCGACTTGGGGAACGGGTTGGACTTCTGGAACACCATCCCCACCCGCCGGCGGAGATGGACGACGTCTTCCCCCCTGTCGTACACGCTGCGCCCGTCCAGGCGGATGTCGCCCTGGTGGCGCACGCCGGGGATCAGGTCGTTCATGCGGTTGATGGAGCGCAGGAAGGTGCTCTTCCCGCACCCCGACGGCCCGATCAGCGCCGTCACCCTGCGGTCGGGGATGGCGAGGTCGATGCCGTGCAGCGCCTGCGTGGCGCCGTACCAGAAGGAGAAGCCGCTCGCCTCCACCGCGGGGACGGACTTCGTGTCGCCGGAGCGGAACACGGCGTCGCGCGCCTGCGGCGCCGGGCGGACGGGCGCGGCGGCGGGCGCCGGAGCGGCGGGCCTCGACTGCAGAGGCTGAGCATCCATGGTCTTCATCGTCTCGTTCATGCGTTCTTGTGCGCGCGGCCCAGCACCAGCCGCGCGCCCAGGCTCAGGCCCAGCACCAGGAGGATCAGCACCAGCGCGCCGGCCCAGGCCTGCCGGTGCCAGTCCTCGTACGGCGAGATGGCGTAGGAGAAGATCTGCAGCGGCAGCGCGGCGGTGGGGTGCCGCGGGTCCAGCTGCCAGAACTGGTTCCCCAGCGCGGTGAACAGCAGCGGCGCCGTCTCCCCCGCGATGCGGGCGACGCCCACCAGCGCGCCGGTCAGGATCCCCCCGCGCGCGGCGGGAAGGACCACGCCCAGCATGGTGCGCCAGCGCGGCATCCCCAGCGCCAGCCCGCCCTCGGTGAGCTCGCGGGGAACCAGGCGCACCATCTCCTCCGTGGTCCGCGTCACCATCGGCACCAGCATCGTCGCCAGCGCCACCGAGCCCGCCAGCGCGCTGAAGCCGCCCGTGGGGACGACGATCAGCAGGTAGACGAAGATGCCCACGGCGATGGAGGGGACGCCGTTCAGCACGTCCGCCGTGAAGCGCACCACGGTGGCCAGCCGGCTCCCCTCGGCCTCGGCCAGGTAGACGCCCGCCAGCACGGCGACGGGGAGGCCGATCAGCGCCGCGAGCCCCACCATCTCCAGCGTGCCCACGATGGCATTCCCCATCCCCCCGCCCGCTTCCCCCGTCGGCCGCGGCGTGTGGATGAAGAAGGAGAGGTCGAGCGACGACGCGCCCTCGCGGAGCAGGTAGCCGAAGATGAGGACGAGCGGGACCACGGTGAGCACCGCGGCCACGCCGGTGAGCGCGAGCATCACCGCGCTGGTGGCGCGCCGGCGCCGGTCGCGCAGGGTGACCGTGCTCACGCGGCCCTCCCTTCGCTGCCTCGCCCCCGCGGGCCCTCTCCCTGGCGCTGTCCGGCGCGACTCCCGTCGCGTCCGGGCAGCGCCTGTCCCTCCCCCAAAACCGCCTGGGGGAGGGACGGCTCGTGCGCCCTGCGGCCGGCGGCGCATGCGTCGGGCTGCACGGTGGCCGGATGGTTTGTGAGCCCGTGAATCCTCACGCGGCCCTCCGCGTTCCCGCGTTCACGCGCCACACCAGCGCGCGCGCCATCGCGTTCACGACCAGCGTCACGCCCAGCAGCAGCAGGGCGACCAGCATCAGCGCGGAACGGTGCACGTCGCCGCTGGCCTCGGCGAACTCGTTGGCCAGGACGCTGGCCATGGTGTACGCGGGGGCGAAGAGCGAATGGGGGATCTGCGGCGTGTTCCCGATCACCATCGTCACCGCCATGGTCTCGCCGATCGCGCGGCCGAGGCCCAGCATCACCGCGCCGATGAGCCCGGCGCGCGCGGCGGGGAGCACCACCTGCCAGGTCGACTCCCACCGCGTGGCCCCCAGCGCCAGCGCCGCCTCGCGCTGCGCCGGCGGCACCGCGGCGATCACCTCGCGCGACACGGCGGAGATGAAGGGGATGATCATGATGGCCAGGATCACCCCGCCCGCGAGGAGCGACGGGCCGTACGCGGGACCGGCGAAGATGCCGAGCGTGCCGCCGATCCCTTCGGACAGCGGCGTCTGCACGTGGTCGCGGAGGAAGGGAACGAGCACGAACACCGCCCACAGCCCGTAGACCACGGACGGGATGGCCGCCAGCAGCTCGGTGGCGAAGGCGATGGGCGCGGCCAGCCAGCGGGGCGCCAGCTCGGTGAGGAAGAGCGCCAGGCCGATGGAGAGCGGCACCGCGATGGCCACGGCGATCACCGACGAGCCGATGGTGCCGAAGATGAACGGCAGCCCGCCGAACTTGTCGCTCACCGGGTCCCACTCGCTGCTGCCGACGAAGCCGCCGCCGAAGCGGGAGATGGCGGGCATGGCCCCGCGCCACAGCAGCAGCGTGATCCCCAGCAGCAGCAGGGGAATGCTGAGGCCGAACGCCACCAGCACCCCGCGCCATGCCAGGTCCGACGCGCTGCTGCGGTGCCACCCCAGCGCGAACCGCCCCCGCGCGGGCGGCGGCAGCGCGGCTTCTACGACGTTCGCCATTCCTCTCCTCGTTGAGAGCTGTTCCGCGAGGCCATCCCGGCCTTCGCTCGATGCATCCCGAGACAGCACGGAAGTGCATGAGTGCGTGAGTGCTCAGCACTTGAAACTTGGCACTTGGCACTTGGCACTAGGCACTTGGCACTAGGCACTTGGCACTCAGCACCTCCGCGCGGTCAGTGGATCAGCCGGATCTTCGCCTCGTCCGCGGCCACGATCGCCGCGGGAAGGGGCGCGTAGTCCAGCGCCGGGCCGAAGCGCTGCCCCTCGTGCACCGCCCAGGTCAGGAAGTCGCGGATCTGCCGCGCCTTCGCGTTGTCGCGCACGTCGGCGTAGGTGATGATCCAGGTGAACGAGGAGATGGGGTACGCGTTCGCCCCCGGCCCGTTTACGATGGAGATCCGCAGGTCGCTGTTCGCGGGGACCGCGACCCCGGCGGCGGCGGCCGTGGTGGACTCGGTGGTGGGCATCACGAACTGCCCCGCGCGGTTGCGGATGGCCGCCACCGGCAGGCGGTTCTGGTTGGCGTACGCAAGCTCCACGTAGCCGATGCTTCCCGGCGTCTGCTTCACGATCCCCGCGACTCCCTCGTTCCCGCGGCCGCCCAGCCCCACCGGCCAGCTCACGCTCTTTCCCGTGCCGATGGTGCGCCGCCACATGGCCGAGGCGGAGGAGAGGAAGTCGGTGAAGATGTAGGTGGTGCCGGAGCCGTCGGAGCGGTGCGCCACCAGCACCGGGCGGTGCGGCAGCGCCACGCCGGGGTTCAGCGCGCGGATGCGCGCGTCGTCCCAGCCGCGCAGCGTGCCGTTGAAGATCGACGCGATCACCTCGGGGGTCAGCTTCAGCCCGCCGGCCACGCCGGGAACGTTGTAGGTCACCGCCACCGCGCCCAGCGTGGTGGGGATGTGCAGGACCTGGCCGCCGCGCGCCGCGGCCATCTCGGCGTCGCTCATGGGGCCGTCGGTGGCGCCGAAGTCCACCGTCATCTCCTGCAGGTTCTTGATCCCGCCGCCCGAGCCGATGGCCTGGTAGTTCACGGCCACCCCGTGCGCCGCGCGGTACTCGGCGAACCAGCGGGTGTAGAGCGGCGCGGGAAAGGTGGCCCCCGCCGCCGTCAGCGTCTGCGCCCGGGCGGCCGCGGGAAGGAGCGTGGCGGCCAGCGCGGCCGCGGTGAGGATGCGCTTCATGGACCCTGTCTCTCGTCGTGGTGGGTGGGAGTTCAGAACCAGATGCGGAGCATGGACTTGAAGGAGTGCACGCTTTCGCCCGCGCCGCGCCCCAGGTCCAGCCCGTCGCCCGGGCTCACCACGTCGTAGTTGAACATCAGCCAGGTGCGGGGCGAGAAGTACACGTTCAGCCCCGGCGTCAGCAGGGTGGACGAGATCTCCGTGTTGCGGGTGTCGGGGTTGGTGCGGTCGAAGCGGAAGACGGGGCCCACCGCCCACAGGTAGCCGTTCTCGGGAAGGAGGAACCGGTACTCGCCCACCACGTGGAAGGTGGTGAACCGCGGCTCCAGGGTGCTTCCCGCCGGCACCGGCACCGGGCGCAGGCCGGCGATGGCCGGGGTGAGCGCTCCCACGCGCCCCTCCCTGCCGAACGCCGCGTCGGCCATCACGTGCAGCCCGCGGTCCAGGTTGCCCCACTCGCCGTCCACCCCGAAGGCGGTGGAGCGGCCCGCGCTGTCCACCGCGAGCTTGCCGCCCACGGTGATGGGGTCGTCGTGGCTCATGAACGACGCGCCCAGAGAGAGCCGGTTGCGGATGGGGCTCACCACCAGCCGCCCGCCGAAGGTCTTGGCGTCGTTGACCTCGCTCACGTCCTTCCCCGCCCCGTTCCACACGCCCAGGCGCAGGGAAACGGGGATGCGCGCGTCGGCCGCGCCGTGCAGCTCCAGCGAGGTGCCCACGTCGTGGCTGGCGAACCCGGCGGCCACCAGGAAGTTGTTCTGCGAAACCAGGTTCGGGTTCTTCAGGCCGTTGATCTGCGCCCCCCGCTCCACCGTGAGGTACGAGTTCGAGGAGTTCAGCTCCTGGCGCTCCATGGGCTTCTTCTCCTGCCCCACGCGCCAGCTCAGGAACCGCCCCAGCCCCACGTCCACGTAGGCGTCTTCCAGGTTCACCGTGCGGCGGGTGAAGTTCACCTCCAGCTTGCCGGTGATGTTCGACGCGAGCTGGGCGCCGAACTCCAGGTAGGCGCGGCGGATGAAGAACTCGTTCCCCACCACCTGGTTCAGCGCGGCGTCGGTGCCGTCGGCGTTCTGGGTGTGGATGTCGGACGTCCGGAACTCGCCCTGCAGCCGGCCGTGCAGCGAGCCCGTGGGGTACTGCGCCAGCAGCGTGGCCGGTGCGCCCAGGGCCAGGGCCGCGGCGGCGCAGAGCAGGCGGGGGATTCGCACGTTGCGAAGGTTCATCCGGCAGATCCTCTCAGGTCTGTCGTGCGTAGCAAGGGTTTCCGGGGGATCTCCCCGGCGGGACAGGGGGAAGATGCGCCCCGCCCTTCACGCTCTTCCCCTCGACGCGTCACGGCTCCGTAACGCCGTCGCCCGCCCTCGCCGCCGTCCGCCACCGGCCGGGCCGGGCCGGGCCGGACATCCAAAGTTTCCGTGCTCACCACCGCGCCTGGATCACTCTTTCGTCACGGTGATGTAACGATGGCGGAGGGCCGGCTTCTTCCCGCATCCGGGCTGAGCGGTGAATGGAATTCACCGGCAACAACAGCACAAAGTCCCTGCGGGACTGCCGTCCAGCATTTCGGCAATGAGCTGACATTGGTGCTGCGCTGCGTTCTCCCCTCCCCGCGGAGCGGGCGGAGGGGCCGGGGGAGGGGGCCAGCCAGGCGGGCAGGATGTCCCCGCTCCACCCCGAAAGCCTCTCCTCACGGTGAGGTCTCCCCCTTCTCCTGCTGTCGGGAGAAGGGGGCGGGGGGGATGAGGGCTCTCGGCGCGAAGCGCCCCGCTGTCGCATGGCATCCGGAGATGTCGTGGGTGATGTCCCCGATAATCGCCCTGGGATGCGAAACGACGGGGCGGAGGATTCGCTCCCCCGCCCCGCCGCTCATCCCCATCTCGTCGATCGCTTTACCGATCGATCACCCATCGCTCACCGGCCGGTCACGCCGCGGGCTGCACGGCCTGGTTGTCCGCGCCGCAGGTGAGGGTGCCGAGCTTCTGCATCACCCCCATGCGCACCTGGTCCGGCAGCGGCGCGTAGTCCAGCTGGCGGGCCGCGTCGTCGCCCTGCGCCAGCGCCCAGCTCACCAGCCCCACGAACGCCCGCGCCTTGCCGCAGTCCTGCCAGTGCGGGGGGACGAGCAGGTACGTCCAGGTGGAGATGGGGTACGTCGTCGCCCCCGGCGCGTTCACCAGCGACACGCGGAAGTCGCCGCCCGCCACGCGCTCGGCCACGCCCGCGGCGGCGGCCGCCGTCGCGTCCACCGACGGGGCCACGTACTGGCCGGCGGCGTTCTTCAGCGACGCCATCGACAGCCGGTTCTGCATGGCGTACGCAAGCTCCACGTAGCCGATGGAGCCGGCCGTCTGCTTCACCGCGCCGGCCACCCCCTCGTTCCCCTTCGCCCCCAGCCCGGTCGGCCACTTCACCGACTTCCCGTTCCCCACCGCCGCCTTCCACTCCGGGCTCACCTGCGCCAGGTAGTCGGTGAACACGAACGTCGTCCCGCTCCCGTCCGAGCGGTGCACCACGGCGATGTTGCTCGCCGGAAGCTGCACCCCCGCGTTGTCGGCGGCGATCGCGGGGTCGTTCCACCGGGTGATCTTCCCGAGGAAGATGCGGGCGAGCACGTCGCCCGACAGCTTCAGCGGCTGCGCCAGGCCGGGAACGTTGTAGATGACCGTCACCGCGCCGAGGACCGTGGGCAGCTGCAGGATGCCGGGGACCCTGGCGCTCTCCTCGGCGGTCATCGGCGCGTCGCTGGCGCCGAAGTCCACCGTCCCCGCCGTCACCTGCTGGATCCCGCCGCCGGAGCCGATGGACTGGTAGTTCACCTGCACCGCGTGCGCCTGCCCGTAGTCCGAGAACCACTTGCTGTAGATGGGGGCCGGGAAGGTGGCGCCGGCGCCGGTGAGCGTGACCTTTCCGCCCGCGCCGCCCGCCTTCGCGCCGTCCGCGCCGGGGGCCTTTTCGTCGCCGCCGCCGGCGCAGGCGGAGAGGAACGCCGCGAGCGCCAGGGCGCCGGGCAGGAGCTTCTTCATCGTCAATGTCTCGTCGGTTCGCGGTTGGGTACGGAGCTGCATCCGGACGCCCCAACATGCCCCGCCGCCGTCACGTACCCACCCGCGCCCCGTCACGCTTTCGTAACAAACCTTCGATCTCCCCGTCACCGCTCGCACCGCGCTCTTTCCGGCCGCGCGGGCGAGACGTAGCTTTCGCGCGCTTCGGGGCCGGGGAGGGGCCGTTACACGCGGCCCGCCGCCATCCGGCGCCGAAGCCCCAGCCGTTACAAATCCGCTCCCACACCGGAGGATGGGACCGTGCGCCTGATCCCGCGCGACGAGCAGTTCTTCCCCATGTTCGGGGACCTCGCGCAGAAGCTTTCGATCTCCGCCGACCTCCTGGCCAAGCTCTTCGCCGAGCCCGACCGGCTGCAGGAGCTGGTGCAGAAGATCAAGGACGTGGAGCACGAGGCCGACGTGCTGACGCACGACATCATCGTGCGCATCGACAAGAGCTTCGTCACCCCCATCGACCGCGAGGACATCCACCTGCTGGCCTCGCGGCTGGACGACGTGATCGACGTGGTGGACGGCGTGGCGCGGCGGGCGCAGATGTTCCGCATCCGCGAGTTCCGCCCGCAGGCCGCGGAGCTGGCCGGGGTGCTCTGCCGCGCCGCGGTGGTGCTGGCCGAGTCGGTGCAGAACCTGAAGAAGCCCAAGCTGATCCTGCAGCGCAGCGGCGAGCTGAAGCGGCTGGAGGAGGAGGGCGACGCCATCTACCACTCGGCCATCGGCGGGCTGTTCGACGACGGCGCCGAGGCGCTGGAAGTGCTGAAGTGGAAGGAATTGTTCGACAAGCTCGAGGACGCGGTGGACCTGTGCGACGACGTGTGGAACGTCATCGAGTCCGTCGCGATCAAGAACTCGTGAGCCGGCCGTGATCGCCTACGTCCTCGTCATCATCCTGGTGGCGTTCGCGTTCGACTTCGTGAACGGCTTCCACGACTCGGCCAACTCCATCGCCACGGTGGTGGGCACGCGCGTGCTCTCGCCCTTCAAGGCGGTGCTGTGGGCGGCGCTGTTCAACTTCGTGGCGGCGTTCACCACCGGCACCATGGTGGCCAAGGCGGTGGGGAGCGGCTTCATCGACGTGAAGGTGCTGGACCCGAACGTGGTGTTCGGCGCGCTGCTGGGCGCCATCGCCTGGAACCTGATCACCTGGGTGTACGGCATCCCCTCCAGCTCGTCGCACGCGCTGATCGGCGGCATCACGGGCGCGGGGCTGGCCAAGGCGGGAACCAGCGCCGTCACCTGGGGGCACAAGTGGACCGAGACGCTGGCGGCCATCGTCGTCTCCCCCATGCTGGGCGCCACCATGGGCTTCCTGCTGATGGTGGCGGTGTACTGGATCTTCCGGCGCGCCGCGGCCAGCCGGGTGGACCGCTTCTTCCGCGGGGCGCAGCTGGCCAGCTCGGGGTTCCTGTCGCTGGCGCATGGCAGCAACGACGCGCAGAAGACCATGGGGATCATCATGGCGCTGCTCGTGGCCACGCAGGACATGTTCGCCAGGGAGACGGGGATCCTGAGCCACCTGTACGTGCGCAACTTCGACCACGTGCCGTACTGGATCGAGCTGGGCGCGTACACCATGATCTCGCTGGGCACGCTCTTCGGCGGGTGGCGGATCGTGCACACCATGGGCTCGCGCATCACCCGGCTGCGGCCGGTGGGCGGCTTCTGCGCCGAGACGGGGGGCGCGCTGGTGATCTACATGGCCAGCCACTTCGGCATCCCGGTGAGCACCACGCACACCATCACCGGCTCCATCGTGGGCGTGGGCGCCACCAACCGGCTGTCGGCGGTGCGCTGGGGGATCGCGGGGCGCATCGTGTGGGCGTGGGTGGTGACGATTCCCGCGGCGGGGGGGATGGCGGCGATCTCGTATCTCATCCTGCGGAGCATCATCAAGTTCTGACCGGCGAAGAAGTACGGGAGTACGGAAGTACGAAACTGCAGAGGCCGCCGCGTCCGGATGGGGATGCGGCGGCCTTGGTCTTGTGGCGGGGAAGGCCAGGGAAGGCGAATGAATTCGCGGCAACAACGGCCCGAAGTCCGCCTTCGCGGACTCCCTCTCCGGCATCTGCTCGCGGATCCAGCATCAAGGCAGTTCGGGAGATCGCGGCGCCGCCGTGCGGTTGAAGCCTCGCGCCGTTTGCGAGGCTTTCCGTCGTTGTTGCCGCGGCCGCGGCTTCAGCCGCCCTTCGCTGCCGATCAGCGGCAGCTGGGCGAGAAGCCGAGCTCGTCCCGGTCGGGGCAGGTGAAGAGCGATTCGCCGCCGGGCGCCTCGTCCGCGGCGAAGTAGGCGGCCAGGGCGTGGCGGGCCCAGCGGCGGCGCAGCGCGGCAGAAGCGTTTGCGATGCGCGCCTCCGCTCCGGCCCCGCGCTTGGCGCGCAGGAGCGACACCAGCAGCGGCGCCGCGCCCGGCTGCACCTCGCGCACGGCCGAGGCATCCAGCACCAGCGGGCGCCGGCCGCCGGCCAGCATCCCCGCCAGCACCACGGCGGGCGTGTCCACCACCTCGGGCAGCGGCAGCGGCGGGACCTCGTCCGCGCCGCCGTTCAGGCTTTCCAGCATCTCCAGCATCGTCGTCTCCATGTCGCAGGTCATTGTCGGATGCCGGAATGTGGCTGGGCTCCGTCTCGCGCATCCCCCGATCGCGTCACGATCACGTATCCGCAACGGAAGGTCTCAACGTCCGTTGAGGACGCGCGCCGTTCGAGGATGCCGGGCACGGAGATCGCATACGCCGCTTCGGCCCGACGAACGACATTCGGCTCGCCCGCGGTCGCAAGGTGCGAACACACCGCACCGCTGCCACACCTTCCGCAGAGAAAACGAGATGCCCGAAGTCTCCGCGATCCAGGCCGTGCTGGCCGAGGATGAAGCCCGGCTGCTGGACGACTGGATGCGCGAGCAGTTCGCCGCCTCCAACGTGCGCCGCGACCTGATGAGCGACGCCGAGCTGCGCCAGCAGTCGGCCGAGTTCCTGGCCGTGCTGCGCACCGCCGTGCAGACGGGGCGGCTGGACAGCGTCGCCGGCCCCGAGTGGGCGCCGGTGCGCGACGTGCTTTCGTCCATCTCGCGCAGCCGGGCGCTGCAGGGCTTCAGCCCGTCCGAGACCGCGCGCTTCGTGTTCTCGCTGAAGCAGCCGCTGTTCACGCGGCTGCGCGAGCAGGTGCCGCCCGAGCGGCTGGCCGACGAGATCTGGGGCGCCAGCTCGATCCTGGACGCGCTGGGGCTGCACACCACCGAGTTCTACCAGAAGAGCCGCGAGGAGGTGATCGCCCGCCAGCAGCAGGAGCTGCTGGAGCTGTCGACCCCCGTGGTGAAGGTGTGGGACGGCGTGGTGGCCGTGCCGCTCATCGGCACGCTCGACAGCGCGCGCACGCAGGTGGTGATGGAGAACCTGCTGGGGCGCATCGTGGAGAACGAGGCCTCGGTGGCCATCATCGACATCACCGGCGTTCCCACCGTCGACACGCTGGTGGCCCAGCACCTGATCAAGACCGTTGCGGCCGCGCGGCTGATGGGCGCCGAGTGCATCATCTCCGGCATCCGCCCGCAGATCGCCCAGACCATCGTGCACCTGGGCGTGGTGCTCGAGGACGTGACCACCAAGGCCTCGCTCGCCGACGCCATCCTCCTGGCGCTGCGCAAGACCGGCTTCACGGTCACGCGCATCCAGCCGCGCGCCTGAGGCCGGCGCATGGACCGCATCCCGATCCTGAAGATGGGCCGCTTCCTCCTGGTCACCATCCAGGTGGACATGCACGACCGCCTGGCCCTGGCGCTCCAGGACGACCTCACGCAGCGCATCGTGAAGGAGGGCACGCGCGGCGTGCTGATCGACATCTCGTCGCTGGAGATCGTGGACTCGTTCATCGGCCGCGTGCTGGGGAACATCGCCGCCATGTCGCGCGTGCTGGACGCCGAGACGGTGGTGGTGGGGATGCAGCCCGCCGTGGCCATCACCCTGGTGGAGCTGGGGCTGTCGCTCCCCGGCGTGCGCACCGCGCTGAACGTGGAGCGCGGGATGGAGCTGCTGCGGGCCTCGCTCGACGAGCTGTCCTATCCGGAGGTGGATGGCTACGCGGAGTGAGACGCGCCCGCTGCGCAGCGAGGAGGACGTGGTGTACTCCCGCCAGGCGGTGCGCAGCTGGGCCGTGGAGATGGGGTTCTCGCTCATCGACCAGACCAAGCTGGTGACCGCCGCCAGCGAGCTGGCCCGCAACACCGTGGTGTACGGCGGCGGCGGCACCCTGCGCCTGGAGCAGCTGGAGGAGGGGATCCGCCGCGGCCTGCGCCTGGTGTTCGACGACCAGGGCCCCGGCATTCCCGACATCGAGCGCGCGCTGCAGGACGGCTTCACCTCGGGGGGCGGGCTGGGGCTGGGGCTGGGCGGCGCGCGCAGGCTGGTCAACGAGTTCCACATCCGCTCGGCCCCGGGCGAGGGGACGAGCATCACGGTGGTGAAATGGAAGTAGCGGGCGAGGCCGTTCCCGTCGCGCCGGGCGACGCCAGCGCGGCGGGCGAGGTGCGGCGCCGCGTGGCCAGGCTGGCGGCGGTGCTGGAGCTGGACGAGACCGCGGCCGGCCGCGCGGCCATCATCGCCACCGAGGCCGCGACGAACCTCGCCAAGCACGCGCGCGCCGGCGGCACCGTGTTCGTGCGCGGCTGCAACCGCGGCGAGGTGCTGGGGATCGAGCTGCTGGCGGTCGACTCCGGTCCCGGGATGGCCGACCCTACGGCCTGCATCCGCGACGGCTTCAGCACCGCGGGAAGCCCGGGAACGGGGATGGGGGCGCTCCGGCGCCAGTCCGACGAGTTCGAGCTCTTCACCCTGGCCGGGAGCGGCACCGTCGTCCTTTCCCGCGTCTGGGCCACCCCCCCTCCCGACGAGGCGGTCCCCGGCCTGTCCGTGGCGGCGCTCTCCATCCCCAAGCCCGGCCAGGAGGTGTGCGGCGACGCGTGGGCCAGCGCGTCGACGCCGGGACGGACCGTGGTGATCGTGGCCGACGGGCTGGGGCACGGCCCCGACGCCGCCGCGGCCGCGCGCGAGGCGGTCCGCGTCTTCCGCGCGCACGCGGCCGAGCGCCCCGCCGCGCTGCTGGAGCGGATGCACCGCTCCATGCGCTCCACCCGCGGCGCCGCGGTGGCCGTCGCCGAGGTGGGCACCGCGTCGGGGCGGGTGCGCTTCTGCGGCGTGGGAAACATCTCCGCCGCCGTGCTCACCCCCGGCCGCGACCAGAGCATGGTGTCGCACAACGGCATCGTGGGGCACGAGATGCGCAAGGTGCACGAGTTCGAGTACGCCTGGAGCCGCGCCTCGCTGCTGGTGATGCACAGCGACGGCGTGGGCACGCGGTGGGACCTGGGGCGCTACCCCGGCCTGCAGACGCGCGACCCCGCCGTCGTTGCCGCCGTCCTGTACCGCGACTTCACCCGCGGCAACGACGACGCCACCGTGGCCGCCGCCCGCGAGCCCCCCGCGTGAGCGCTTCCCCCTCTTCCGCGCTCGTCGCCCTGGAGCTGCGCGCCGACGCCGACGTGGTGACCGCGCGGCAGCGGGCGCGGCAGGTGGCCGAGCTGCTGGGGTTCGACGTGCAGGACCAGACGCGCTTCGCCACCGCCGTCTCCGAGATCGCCCGCAACGCCGTGCGCTACGCCCGCTACGGCCGCATGGAGCTGCGGGTGGACGGCCCGCCCGGCGCGCAGCTGCTGGCGGCGCGCGTGGAAGACCGCGGCCCGGGGATCGCCGCGCTGGACGAGGTGCTGGACGGGCGCTACGTCTCCCGCACGGGAATGGGGATGGGGATCGCGGGCACGCGCCGGCTGATGGACACCTTCGCCCTGGACTCGCGCCCCGGCGAGGGAACGGTCGTGGAGCTGGGGAAGCGCATCCCCCGCACCGCCCCGCCGGTGGACGACGCGGCGCGGGCGCGCGTGGCCGCCGAGCTGGCCCGCCAGGCCCCGCCCAGCGCGGTGGACGAGGTGCAGCGCCAGAACCGCGAGCTGATCGCCGCGCTGGCCGAGGCACGCTCGCGGCAGGAAGAGCTCCATTCGCTGAACAAGGAGCTGGCCGACACCAACCGCGGCGTGGTCGCGCTCTACGCCGAGCTGGACGAGCGGGTGGACCAGCTGCGCCGCGCCAACGCGCTCCGGGCGCAGTTCATGAGCTACATGAGCCACGAGTTCCGCACCCCGCTGGACTCCATGCTCGCGCTCACCGGCCTCCTCCTCGACCGGGTGGACGGGGAATTGACGGAGGAGCAGGAGAAGCAGGTGGCGTACGTGCGCCGCTCCGCGCGCGACCTGCTGAACCTGGTCGACGACCTGCTCGACACCGCGCGGGTGGACGCGGGGAAGGTGGCGGTGCACGCTTCGCGCTTCACCATCCCCGACCTGTTCGACCTCCTGCGCGCCACGCTCCGTCCCCTGCTGGCGGGGGAGAAGACGCAGCTGGTGTTCGAGGACGCCTCGGCGCTCCCCGAGCTGGAGACCGACGAGGCCAAGGTCGCGCAGATCCTCAGGAACTTCATCTCCAACGCCCTGAAGTTCACCGAAGGGGGCGAGGTGCGGGTCACCGCGCGCATGGCGGAGCCGGGGCGGGTGGCGCTGGTGGTGGCCGACACGGGGATCGGCATTGCCGCCGAGGACCTGGCGCGCATCTTCGAGGACTTCGGCCAGGTGGACGGCGCGCTGCAGCGGCGCCGCCGGGGAACGGGGCTCGGCCTCCCGCTCTCGCGCAAGCTGGGCGAGCTGCTGGGCGGGCGCGTCTCGGTGGAGAGCCGGGTGGGCCAGGGCTCCACCTTCACCCTGGAGCTCCCGGCCACCTACCAGCGGCCCGAAGGAGAAAGCGACGGCGGAGTGGACGATGGCAACGCTTGAGCGCACCGGAGGCGTGCACGGCGACGTGCACCGCCACATCCTGGTGCTGAACGTGGACGACTACGAAGCGGGCCGCTACGCCACTTCGCGCGTGCTGCGGCAGGCCGGCTTCGACGTCATCGAGGCCGCCACCGGCATCGACGGGCTGCGCCTGGCCACCGAGGAGGCCGGGCGGCTGGACCTGGTGCTGCTGGACGTGAACCTCCCCGACGTCGACGGCTTCGAGGTCTGCCGCCGCATCCGCGCCAACCCGCGGCTGGCCAGCCTTCCCGTCCTCTACCTTTCCGCCGCCTACCGCACCTCCGAGCACCGCGTGCAGGGGCTGGAGCTGGGCGCCGACGGCTACCTGACGCAGCCGGTGGAGCCGCGCGAGCTGGTGGCCACGGTGAACGCGCTGCTGCGTGCCCGCGAGGTGGACGAGGCCATCCGCCGCAGCGAGGAGCGCTTCCGCGCGCTGGTGGCGGGAACCAGCGACATCCTCTGGACCGCCGGCGCGTCGGGCGTGCACGAGACGTCGGAGGGGTGGACCGCGTTCACGGGGAGCGACGCGGCGGGGGACGGGTGGCTCGCCGCGGTGCATCCCGCCGAGCGCGACCGCGCCGCCGCCGCGTGGACGCAGGCCGTGGCCGCGGGAACGCACTACCGCGACGAGTACCGCCTGCGCCGCGCCGACGGCGAGTACCGCGACACCCTGGCCATCGCCGTCCCCGTCCCCCTGGCCGACGGCGGCGTGCGCGAGTGGATCGCCTCCAGCGTGGACGTCACCGGCCGGCGGCGCGAGGAAGAGTGGCAGCGCCTGTTCGGCGAGGCGGGCGCGGAGCTGGGCTCCACGGTGGAGCCCGAGTCCACCCTCCCCCGCATCGCCGCGCTGGCGCTGGGAAGGCTGGCGGCCTGGTGCGCCGTCGAGCTGTGCAGCGAGGACGGCGAGCCGCGCCCCTCGGCCTCCGCCTCCGCCAGCGCCTTCCCGCCGGAGGTGGCGGACGCGCTGCGCAGGCTCGGCCGCTCCGGCACGGTCGACGTGCGCGCGCCGGGGCCGCGCGCCCTGCGCCCCGTGCGCACCGCCCCGGAGGAGGGGAGCGAGGCGGCCGCCGCGGGGGTGCGCTCCGTCCTTTCCGCGCCCATGGTGGCGCGCGGCCACCTGCTGGGCGTGGTCACCCTGGCGGCCACGGAGGGGATGACGCCGTACGGCGAGCGCGACCAGGCGCAGCTCGAGGAGCTGGCGGGGCGGATGGCGCTGGCGCTGGACAACGGGCGGCTGTACCAGTCGGCGCTGCAGGCCAACGCCGCCAAGGGGCAGTTCCTGGCGGTGATGAGCCACGAGCTGCGCACCCCGCTGAACGCCATCATCGGCTACGCCGACCTGCTGGACGCGGGGGTGGCCGGCGACCTGAGCACCGTGCAGCGCGAGCACCTGGGCCGCATCCGCGCGGGCAGCAAGCACCTGCTGCGCCTGATCGAGGACGTGCTCCTCTTCTCGCGCATCGAGGCGGGGCGCGAGACGGTGATGACGGACGACGTGGAGCTGGGTCTCGTGGTGCGCGAGGCCGCGTCGATGGTGGAGCCGCTGGCCGTGCAGAAGGGGCTCCGCTTCACCGTCGTGACGCCGGACGAGCCGGTGCACGCAGCGACGGACGAGGGCAAGCTGCACCAGATCGTGCTGAACCTCCTTTCCAACTCGGTGAAGTTCACCGACGCGGGCGAGATCCGGGTGGAGCTGTCGCGCGCCCCCGGCGGCGAGGCGCGCATCTCCGTCTCCGACACGGGGATCGGCATCGCGCCCGAGAACCTGGAGCGGATCTTCGACGCCTTCTCGCAGGTGGAGCAGGCACCCACGCGGCGCGTGGGCGGCACGGGGCTGGGGCTCTCCGTCACCCGCAACCTGGCCCGCCTCCTGGGCGGCGACGTGGAGGTGGAGAGCCGCTTCCCCGGCGGCAGCATCTTCACCGTCCGCATCCCCCCGCCCTTCCAGCATCGCTAGGTCTCACGCGGAGACGCGGAGGCGCGGAGACGCTCGCCAGCCACTTCCGCGTCTCCGCGTCTCCGCATGAGATCCATCTGTAAAAAGACCGCCCGTCCCCCGATGCAGGGACGGGCGGTCGATGTTTTCTCCGGGACGGGAGATCAGCGGCTGGCGACCTCGCGGCTCAGCCGGTACATCTCGGCCGCGCGGTCGTGGTTCCCCTTGCGGTCGTACGCGATCCCCATGGCGTAGTAGGCCTTGCTGCTCTCGGGCTGGATGCGCACCGCGGCCTCGAGCACCTCGATGGCGGCGTCGCTCTCGGCCATCTGGTTCAGCGCCTCGCCCAGCAGCACGTACGCCTGCCCGCCGTCGGGGTCCAGCTCCACCGCGCGGCGCAGAGAGGCGGCCGCCGCGGGGTAGTTGCCGCGCTTCAGCATGGCCGAGCCCAGCTGCAGGTGCACGGCCGCGTCGTCGGGGGCCAGCTTCTCGGCGCGGCGCAGCTCCTTCTCGGCGGCCTCGTACTTCCCCTGCGCGGCCAGCTCCGTTCCCACGCCCAGCAGCGCGCGCACGCTGTCGGGGCGCAGCGCCACCACCGCCGCATAGGCCTCGGCGGCCTCGGCGTGCGCGCCGCTCTCGGCCAGCGCCTCGGCGCGCTCCAGCCGCTCGGCCACGGCCTGGTCCACCGCGGGGTCGGCCGGGGCGGCCGCGCGAGTGCGCCGGGGCGCGCGCGCGGTCTTCCCGTTCGCCTCGGCGGCGGGGGCCTCGGCCGGCGCGGGGGCGCCGTTCCCGGCTTCGGGGTTGTCCAGCTCCTGCGTCTTGCGGGGCATCACTTGCTCGGGTGTCGCGGGGGTCACGCCGTCCTGCTCGGCTCCTGCTCCGTCTTCCGACTGCAACGCGGGGCTCCGGGTCACGCGCCGCCGCCCTCCGTCTCCTCCGCCACCCACCGGCAGTAGGCCGCCAGCCCGCCGGCCACCGGCACCGCCAGCAGCTCGGGCACCTCGTACGGGTGCAGCTCGGCGGCGCGCGCGAAGAGCCGCTCCAGCAGCGCGGGCCGCGTCTTCATCACCACCAGCAGCTCGGCCGCTTCCTCCACCGCGCCCTCCCAGCGGTAGATGGACGTCACGCCGGGGACGAGGCTGGCGCAGGCGATGAGCCGCTCCTCCACCAGCGCGCGGGCGATGCTTCGCGCCGTCTCCGCGTCCGGCGCCGTCATCAGCACCACGGCCACGGCGTCCGCGTCCACGCCCGTCAGAGGTCCAGCCGCAGGTCCGGCGAGCCGGGGGCGGCGTCGTCCACCTCGCCCTCGCCGGTCAGCTCGGCCAGCGTCTTCTGCGCGTGGGTCACGTGGCGCTGCGCGGTGGCGTGCTGCGGCGGGCGCGCCAGGAAGGCGCGCAGGTGCGCCACCGCCTCGTCGGTGTTTCCCTGCTGCAGCAGCAGGAAAGCCAGCCCGTAGTGCGCCCCGCTGGCGTGCGGCTTCAGCTCCAGCACGCGGCGGTAGGTGCGCGTGGCCTCGTCGGTCATCCCGATGCGCGTGTACGTCACCGCGATCTGCTGCAGCACGTCGGTGTCGTTGGGGCTCTCGCGCAGCGCCAGCCGGAAGGAGGTCAGCGCCTCGTGGTACTTCTCCTCGCGGAGGAGCACCGTTCCTTCCTCGTAGTAATCCGGGTCCTTCGCCGCGGGTCCGGAGCGGCCGTTGATCAGCTTGGTGAACCAGGACATTGTCGCGTTGCCGAGAGACCGTGCGGGACCCGGGAAGTGCCGCCTGCGGAGCGCGCGGGAAGGGCCTGACAGGGCCGTTCGGGCGCGGCCCGTGAATCTGCAAGTTACCCGCGCCACCCCGCCGCGCGCAACCGATTCGGACGGGTCAGCGGAGGGCGTTCACCCGCAGCCGCACGGGCTCGCCCACGGCGCGCGCGACCACGGTTCCCTCCTGGTCCAGCATCACCTGCGCGCCCATGGCGGCCAGGCGCTCCGCCGTCCCCGGCGCGGCCTGCTCCACCACCAGCCGCGCGCCCGGCTGCAGCACGCGCAGCCCCTCCATCAACACCGTCTCATCCCCCCCGCCGGCCAGCGCCACGCCACGCAGTGTCCCGCTCCGGAAGGGGAACCGCCCCCCGCCCGCGATCCGGCTCACCCCGGGCCGCTCGCCGCCAGTCGATGGCGGCTCGGCCGCGAAGGCGACGACCTCCACCTCGGGAACCAGGTCCGCGACGGCACCGGCAAGCATCGCGCCGGGGCCGGCCAGCAGCACCGTCCCCCGGGCGTCCGCCAGCCCCAGCAGCGCCGCCAGCCGCACCGCCGCCTCGCCTTCCCCAACGGCGTTTTCGGGAGATGGGGATGGGGATGCGGGCGCGTCCCCCGCCGTCCGCACGTTCAGCACCCCGTCGTGGATGGGATACTGCTCGCGGCAGTTGGGGCACCCCAGCCGCCCTTCCATCACCCGCCGCTCGTCAATGCGGTCGGCGAGGAGCACCAGCCCGAACTCCGGCCCGCAGCGGGGACAGGCGAGGACGTCGGTCAGCAGGAGATACATCTTCGCGTCTCCAGGGATCGCTGGATCTCACGCGGAGACGCGGAGACGCGGAGACGCGGAGGTGCATGGTGAACGCCTCCGCGTCTCCGCGTGAGCCCCGTCACCACGTCGGCTTCAGACTGTACTGGGCGTACTGGTTCGGCGTCTCCCACACGCGGACGTAGACGAGATGATCCGCGAGCGGGCCCAGGAGATCCCGCATCTCCCCGAAGATCCAGCGCGCCTGGTTCTCGGCGCTCGGCTCGATCTCGGTGAAGGGCGGCAGGTCGTTGATGTTCTCGTGGTCCAGCCGGTCGGCCACGGCGCGGAGATGCCGCTTGGCCTCGCCGAAGTCGTACGCCATCCCGCCGTCGCCCACGTCGTCGAAGGCCAGCCCGGCCTCCACCTCGTAGCGGTGGCCGTGCAGCTTCTCGCACTTGCCGTGGTAGTTGCGCAGGAAGTGCGCGGCGTCGTAGTGCGCCTTCACGTTCAGCAGGAACATTCCGCCCTGGGTCTACCCCGCGGCCTCGACCGCGATGGTGGGGATCTGCACGTGCCGCGGCTGGGCCGCGGCGAACATCACCACGCGCGCCACGTCGGCGGCGCGCAGCATGGCCTGGCGCGGCGGGAGCCCCGGCCGGGCCCCGACGGCGTCCCACAGCGCGGTGTCGGTCGCCGCCGGCTCCACCAGCGTCGCGCGCACGCCGGTGCCGCGGATCTCCTGCAGCAGCACCTCGTGCAGCCCGCGCAGCCCGAACTTGCTGGCGCTGTACGCCCCGTTCTCGGGAAAGGCCACGCGCCCCGCGACGGAACCGACGTGGATCAGGTGTCCCGCGCGCCGCCGCAGCATCAGCGGCAGGAAGGCGCGGACGAGGAGAAAGGGGCCGCGGAGGTTCACGGCCACCTGCCGCTCGAAGTCCGCCGGGTCGGTCTCCGCCAGCGGCGCCAGCGAGAAGGCGCCCGCGGAGCTCACCAGCACGTCGGGCGCGTCGCCCAGCAGCTCGGAGACGTAGGTGGCCACGGCGTGGACTCCCGCCGGCTCGCCCACGTCGCCGGGGATGGCGTGGCCGCCGACCTCGGCCGCGGCGCGGAGAAGCGCGTCGCTGCCGCGCGCCACCATCCCCACCCAGGCGCCGGCGCGCACCATCTCGCGCGCCACCTCCAGCCCGATCCCGCGCGAGGCGCCGGTGACCACCACCGTCTTCCCCGCCAGCTCGCCCGCCGGCGCGGAGCCGCGCGCCGGCGCCGGCTCCCCCCCGATCATCTCCTCGTGCTCCGTCATCCTCCCCTCCCGTCCGTCCGGTCCGCGCCCGGATGCCGGGGCGGGGGCGCACAAGATAGTCGCGCCACCCAGGCGGCGCGACTCTCGTCCCGACATCCACCGTCCCCTCCGCCGCCCCGCCGCGCGGCTTACCCCCGCACCGGCGGCTGAAGCCGCAGCGCCGCGGCTTCAGCCGCCCTTCGATCGCTCGGGAGGATACTTCACTGCTCCGCCCCTTACATCCCCCCGTGCGTGGAGTGCACCAGGCGCAGGAACTCCTCGCGGGTGCGGATGTCTTCCAGGAACACGCCCTTCATGGCGCTGGTGATGGTCTTCGAGTTCTGCTTCTCCACCCCGCGCATCATCATGCACAGGTGCGCGGCCTCGATCACCACGCCCACGCCCTCGGGGCGCAGCACGTCCATCAGCGCGCCGGCGATCTGCTCGGTCATGCGCTCCTGCACCTGCAGCCGCCGCGCGAACACCTCCACCACGCGCGGCAGCTTGCTGAGCCCCACGATCCGCCCGTTGGGAATGTAGGCGATGTGCACCTTGCCGAAGAAGGGGAGCATGTGGTGCTCGCACATCGAGTACATCTCGATGTCCTTCACGATCACCATGTTGTGGTGGCCCTCGTCGAACACCGCGCCGCCGACGGCCTCCTCCACCGACAGGCCGTAGCCGCGGGTGAGCCATCGCATGGCCTTCTCCACCCGCTCGGGGGTGCGGCGCAGGCCTTCGCGCTCCGGGTCCTCGCCCAGCGCCAGCAGCATCCGGCGCACCAGCTCCGCGTACTCGCCGCCGCCCGCCTCGTCCTCGCGGTGGGCGCTCGCGTGATCGTGCAGGGTCAGCTCCGCCATCTCAGTCTCCCTCGTATTCCGCCCAGTTGCGGGGCGTCTCGTACAGCACCAGCCGCGCCAGCCGCCCCCGCGGGATGCGCGGCGCCAGCTGCCGCCAGAGCGCGACCACCAGGTTCTCGGTGGAGGGGATGACCCCCTCCAGCCACGGCACGTCGAGGTTCAGGTTGCGGTGGTCCACCTCCTTCAGCACCTCCCCGGCCGCGTCGCGCACCTCCCCCAGGTCCACGAGATACCCCGTGCGCGGGTCGGGCTCGCCCTCGACGGTGATGTCCAGGTCGTAGTTGTGCCCGTGCCAGTTGGGGCTGTTACACAGACCGTAGATGCGCCGGTTCTCGTCGTCGCCGAGCGCCGGATTGTGCAGGCGGTGCGCGGCGTTGAAGTGCACCCGCCGGGTCACGCGTACGGTGGGCAAGGCGGTCTCCCTGAAAGCTTCTGCCTGTGGAAAAGGCCGGCCCCGGTTTGCGCGGAGCCGGCCTGGTACGGAAACGACGGGGAGGATTTTCGAAGCCTCGTGCGAACACGGGTGGGTGGCCCCTCCCCGGCTTCCGCCTTCCCGTGCAGGGCGTGGCGTGGGCCGGTGAACGAAGCCCCCGGCTTCAAAGGCGTTGGCTCAAAAATGGAGCTCCCCGCCACTTCCGGTGGCCGAAAATCTAGCCGGGCCCCCGCGGCCGGTCAAGCAAACGGGCCGCGCGGGAGAGCGGGAAGATGATGAACACGGTGGACGAACGGCGCGTGGCATGTATATTGTCTCTCTGCTGCCGTCCACGGAATGCCATTTCCGTGTAGCACTCGTCCGCTGACCCGTATTTCCGGCCCGTGTCTCCCACCGCATCCGATATCTTCGACCAGCTTGGCCGCCGAGGGCAGCGGCTGACGCGCGCCCGCCGCGCGGTGATCGAGTCGCTGCTCGCGTCCAACGGCCCGGCCAGCGTGCGCGACCTGCACCTGGCCGCCGGCCCCGTGGACCTGGTGACCGTGTACCGCGCGCTGCACTGGCTGGTGGAGCTGGGGCTGGCGCGGCAGGTGCCCGGCGGCCCCGGCGGCGAGCGCTACGAGCTGGTGGACGATGCGGCGCACACGCACCACCTGCACTGCGACGGGTGCGGGCGGATGTGGACCGTCCCCGTCTGCGGCATCCCGCGCGCGACCTTCGAGACGATCCAGCGCGAGTACGGCTTCACCGTCACCGACCACCGCCTCACCTTCCACGGCATCTGCGCGGACTGCGCCGCGGGCCGCGAAGCGAAGCGGCCCTAGCGTCTCCCGACGATCTGTGACACGGGAAGGGTGGCGGGTGTTAAGCCGGAGAAATGGATCTGCGCGCGGCGGCGGGGGGGAAGGCGAATAAATTCGCGGCAACAAAAGCACAAAGTCCCTGCGGGACTGCAGGGCGAGATCTGCTCGCCTGCGAAGCATCTGTCCGCCAGTCTGGCCCATTCCCGCTCCGCAATAGAGGAGGAAGAAAAAATTCAGCACCAACCTCCGCTTGTCGTGACCATGCCGGATAGCAGTCCCGCAGGGACTTTGTGCTGTTGTTGCCCCCGAATTCCATTCGGGGTGCCGCGACAGGGCCCCGATCCGCATCCGCGAATCGGGGCCCCTAGTCCATCAGCAGACGGCCGTGACGGCGCCGCGGCTCAGCTCACCGTCACCCCGACGGACGGCGACTGGTACACGGTGAAGCCGCCCTGGATGTACTGCACCCGCAGCGTGGTGGCGCCCTGCGAGCCGCCGGTCAGCGTGCCGTGCAGCACGTTCGCCTGCTGGCTGTCCAGGTGGAAGCCGGCCACCACCGTGTTGGTCACGTTCACCCGCACCTCGTCGCCCGGCCCGATGCCGGCGGGGACGTTGGTATCCGTCAGCAGCCGGAGGATCAGGTGGCGCTGGCCGCCGGTGGGAACGGCGATGCCGCCCTGCACCGTGCCGTCGGCGAACACCTGCGCGTACACCTGCTGCGTGGCCTCGTCGTAGATCAGCACCTGGTACTTGCCCTGCTGCGCCGGCTGTCCCGTGCCGGACGTGTCGGAGCAGGCGGCGGCCAGCAGGCACGCCGCGGCGGCCAGGGTGCGGAAGATTCTGGAGATTCGGGTCATCGGCGGATCGTACGTCGGTGGTCGAAAGCGGCGCGTGCCGCGGTGTAATCTACCGCGGCACGCGCCGAAGGTTCAATCGCCCCCGGGATGATGGCTACCGCCGCAGCGCGCGGATCCCCCAGGCCAGCAGCGCCAGCAGGCCGGAGACGCAGATGATCGCCGGCCCCGTGGGCAGGTCGTACGGCACCGACAGGGTGAAGCCGATCACCGCGGCCAGGATCGCCGACCCGACCGACCACGCGAACACGCCCGCCATCCCCCGCGCCAGCAGCAGCCCCGTCACCGCGGGAAGGACGAGGAAGTTGAACACCAGCATCACCCCTGCGAACTGCATGGCGAAGGCGATCACCAGCCCCAGCGTCAGGTACAGCAGCAGGTTCCATCCCCCCACGCGGTACCCCAGCGTCCGCGCCGTCTCGCGGTCGAACGAGACGAACAGGAACTCCTTGTAGAACAGGAGATGCACCAGCAGCACGGGGATGGACACGCCCAGCAGCACCAGCGTGTCCGTCCTCGTGATGCTCAGGATGTTGCCCTGCAGGAAGATGTCGTGCGCCTCGCCGGTCGCCGCCTTCGCGACGAGCAGGATCCCCGCGGCCGCGGCGACGGCGTAGGTGACGCCGATGGTGGCGTCCGGCGGCACCGGCCCGCGCCCGCCGCCCTCCACGCCGAAGAAGAGCGCGCCGGCCAGCGTCACCACCAGCGCCAGCGCCACCGGGTGCGCGCCGAGCGCCGCCATCGCTCCGTAGCCGGAGAGGAAGAGCGCCAGCGCGATCCCCGCGGAGGAGAGCTGCGCCAGCGCCGCGCCGACGAACACGATGCGGCGCAGCACCACGTAGACGCCGAGGACCGAGCAGGCGAGCGCGATCACCAGCGCCCCGTACAGCGCCTCTCGGAAGAGAAGGACGGCGTCAAGCACGGTGCGCCTCCTGTCCGGGGGCGAAGCGGCGCGCCAGCACGATGCGGTGCCCCTCGAACGAGTCGACCTCCACGGGAATGCCGTACATCTCGCTCAGCACCGGCTCGGTCATGATCTCGTCCACCGTGCCGATGCGGAACCCGCCGCCCACCACCAGGGCGATGCGCTCCACGTAGTTGGCCACCTCGTTCAGCGCGTGGCTCACCATGATCACCGTGAGTCCGTCGCGCTCGTGCAGCTCGCGCACGAGCCCCAGGATCTGCGTCGTCGACACCAGGTCCATCCCGTTGGTCGGCTCGTCCAGCACCAGCACGTTGGGCTCGCCGACCAGGGCGCGGGCGATCAGCGCGCGCTGCTTCTGCCCGCCCGACAGGTCTTTCAGCTGCCGCCCCGCCAGCTCGGGGATGCCCACGTGCTCCAGCGCGGCCATCGCCCGCGCGCGGTCGTCCTTCCCCGGGCGGCGCCCCAGGCCGATGCGGTCGTAGCGCCCCATCAGCACCACGTCCAGCACCTTCAGCGGAAAGTTGTAGTCCACCTGGTCGCGCTGCGGCACGTAGCCGAAGCGCAGCGCGTCCGAGCGCACGAGCGTGCCCTCCTGCGGCGCCAGCGTGCCCAGGATGGCGCGCAGCACCGTGGTCTTCCCCGCCCCGTTCGGCCCCACCAGCCCCAGGAAGTCGCCCTCCGAGACGGCGAAGCTCAGCCCGGAGAGGATGGTGCGGCGCCCGTAGCCGAGCGCCACCCCGTCGAAGCGCACCAGGTCGCTCATCTCACCGCCGCGGCAAGCTGGCCCACGTCGTACTGCATCAGCTGGATGTAGTCGGTGATCGTCCGCACGCCGCCCACGGAAGGGGGAAGGACGAGCACCCGCGCGCCCGTCCGCTGCGCCACGAAGTCCGCCGTGCGCTTGTCGTAGTACGGCTCCATCACGATCACCTTCGCCCCCGTGCGCCGCATCGTGGCGATGAGACCCGCGAGATGCGAGGGTGACGGCGGGACCCCCGGCTTGGGCTCCATGAAGCCCACGATGTTCATCCCGTTGTACTCGGCGAAGTAGCGCCAGCTCGTGTGCCACGCGACCACCGGCTTGCCGCGGATGGCATCGAGATCGGCTTGCCAGCTCTTCTCCGCGGCGTTCAACCGCTCCTCGAACGCCCGCTCGTTCCGGTCGTAGACGGCGGCGTTGGCCGGATCGAGCTGCGCGAACTTCGCCTCGAACAGCCGCGCGATGCGCCGGCCGTTCTCGGGATCGAGCCAGTAGTGCGGATTGCCCAGCGGGTGCACGTCACCCATGCTGCGGTCGACGTTGCCCTGCGGTCGGTCGAGCACGGGGATGGCCCTCGATACGTCGAGGTA